>NZ_JBHVJT010000019.1:0-57127 GCF_042798815.1 Kitasatospora sp. NPDC057738
CCCGCGCCGGGGCCGGGGCGGGCACCGGCCGGGCCGCCGGGTCCGGCGGCCGCCACCGGGCCCGCCGGTAGCGGACCGTGACGGGACGGGAACCCTCAGCACTTGACAGTCTCTTGCCCCGAGGCGCGTACTGGAACAAGGACAAACAGCAGACAGGGCCCTGTGCTCCAGGATTCCGTTCGATCTCCGCGGCCGGTGCGAAGCGGCGACAGGGCGTCGGGATGCTCCGCACCCCCGCGTCGTGCTCGGCCCGGTGCCTTCGACGGGCCCTTTCGTGTGCCGGTACCGCGCCCGCACCACCGGACGGTGCACGGGCGGTGACGCCGCCGGGGGCCGGAGCCCGTGGGCCGGGTCCGAGGGGCCGCCATGAGGTCGAAGTCGAAAACGGCCGATGTTCGAACGCGGGAGGACGCCGCCGGCGCACCGCCGGCGGGACGCCGCCGCATCGCCGCTCTGCCGCGCGTCCTTCACGCGAGCCCCGGCATCCGCCCTTCCGACGGACTGCCGTCCTGCGGCTCGTCGACGGAAAGGCGGGCACCATGGTGCTCGATTCGACAACCCTGCACTCGAGCATCGAGGACCCGGTTCTCGACCGGATGAACTTCCTGAACGAGATCACGTCCAGCTACCCGGACGCGGTGTCCTTCGCGCCGGGGCGGCCCTATGACGGCTTCTTCGAGGTCGAGGAGATCCACGCCCACCTGCGCCGGTACGCGAAGTACCTGGAGAGCCGGGGCGCGGGGCCGGCCGAAGTGCGCGACGGCTTCTACCAGTACGGGCCGGCCGCGGGGCGGATCCGCGAGCTGATCGCGTACTGGCTGCGGCAGGACGAGGGGCTGGAGGTCGCGCCCGAGGCGATCGTGGTGACGGTCGGTGCGCAGGAGGCGATGTTCCTGGTGCTGCGCGCGCTGTTCGCGACGCCCGAGGACGTCCTGCTGCTGGTGACCCCCTGTTATGTCGGGATCATCGGGGCCGCGCGGCTGCTGGACGTCCCGGTGGTCGCGGTGCCGGAGCGTGACGGGCGGCTGGTGGTGGCCGACGTGGACGGGGCGGTGCGGGCGCAGCGCGCGGCGGGCCGGCGGCCACGGGCGGTGTACGTGGTGCCGGACCACGCCAATCCGACCGGGTCCACGCTGGACCTGGCGACGCGGACCGCGCTGCTGGAGCTGGCCGAGCGCCACGGGCTGCTCGTCCTGGAGGACAGTCCCTACCGGCTGAGCGGCCCGGGGCCGCGGCAGCCGATGCTCAAGGCGCTCGACCGGTCGAGGAGCGTCGTCCAGCTCGGCAGCTTCTCCAAGACGCTGTTCCCCGGCGCGCGGATCGGCTACGTCGTGGCCGACCAGGAGGTGCGGGGCGGGCGGGGCGGGGCGCGGCTGCTCGCGCGGGACCTGGCGAGGGTGAAGAGCATGGTCACGGTGAACACGTCCTCGCTCAGCCAGGCGGCCGCGGCGGGTGCCCTGCTGGGTGCGGACGGCCGGCTCTCCGTGCTGAACGCCAGGGCCGCCGAGCACTACCGGCGCAGCATGGCCGCGACGCTGGCGCAGTTGGAGCGGTGGCTGCCCGAGGGGCGGCGCCGGGAGCTGGGGGTGGGGTGGAACCGTCCCGAGGGCGGGTTCTTCCTCACCCTGCGCACCGGTTTCCGGACCGGCGCCGCGGCCCTGGAGCGTTCGGCCCGGGACTTCGGTGTGATCTGGACGCCGATGGAGTTCTTCCATCCGTACGGCGGGGGCGAGCAGGACATCCGGCTCTCGATCAGTTATCTGACGCCCGGGCAGGTGGCCGAGGGCGTCGAGCGGCTCGCGCGGTTCGTGGAGGCGCTCAGCGGCGAGCGGAACCCGGGCGGGACGCACAGAGCCGGGACGTACAGAGCCGCGGCGCACGGCGGCGACGTGCCCGGCACCGGAACGGAGAGTGACGCATCATGACCGCGGCCCTGGAGCGAGCGATGGTCGCCACGGCCCCGCGCATCCTGAGCGTGGGCACCGCCGTGCCGCCCGAGCACTATTCCCAGGAGGAGCTGCTCGACCTGTTCGGGATCACCGACCGCAAGGTGCGCTCGGTCTTCCTGCTGGGCTCCATCCGGCAGCGTTCGCTGGTGCTGCCCCCGGCGGCGCCCGACGGCACGCGGGTGCGCGAGAGCCAGGGCGATCTCCTGGACAAGCACAAGGCGTGGGCCGTGAGCATGGGGTCGGACGCGATGTCGGTGTGCCTCAAGCGGATCGGGGCCGACCTGTCCGAGGTGGGCTACCTGTGCTGCGTGACGTCGACCGGCTTCCTCACCCCGGGTCTGAGCGCGCTGCTGATCCGCGAGCTGGGCATGGACTGGCACACGGCGCGGGCCGACATCGTCGGCATGGGCTGCAACGCGGGGCTCAACGCGCTGGCCGTGGTGGGCAACTGGGCCGCGGCCAATCCGGGCCGGCTGGCCGTGATGGTCTGCTCGGAGGCCTGCTCGGCCGCGTACACGATGGACTCCACGATGCGTACGGCCGTGGTCAACAGCCTCTTCGGCGACGGCGCGGCGGCGGTGGCGGTGATGGCCGACCCGCGGGGCGGCGAGGGGGCCGAGGAGGAGGGGTCCGGCCCGCGCCCGGAGGGCCCGCGGATCCTGCGGACGGCGAGCGTCACGATCGTCGACGCCATCGACGCGATGCGCTACGACTGGGACCGCGACCAGGACCGCTTCAGCTTCTTCCTGGATCCGCAGATCCCCTATCTGGTGGGCGCGCACGTGGAGGGCGTCGTCGACCGGCTGCTGGCCGGCACGTCGCTGCGCCGCGACGACGTGACGCACTGGCTGGTGCACTCGGGCGGCAAGAAGGTCATCGACGCGGTCGCCGTCAACCTCGGGCTGACCCGCCACGACCTGCGCCACACCATCACCGTGCTGCGCGACTTCGGCAACGTCTCCAGCGGCTCGTTCCTCTTCTCCTACGACCGGCTCCTGCAGGAGGGCGTGGTCCGCGACGGCGACTACGGCGTGCTCATGACCATGGGGCCGGGTTCGACGATCGAATCCGCGCTCATCCAGTGGTGAACCGACGCGAGGGAGACCGCGATGCCCGTCAACGCCCTGCCCGAAGGCCCCGTGCTGCACGTGGACGGCGGCCGGGAGATCTCGGCCGGACTGACCGAGGCCGTCGGCGCGCTGTGCGACGAGGCGGAGTCCGCCGGAGCCGACTTCGCGACCCTGTACCTCTCCGGCGCCCCGACGGGCGAGGCGGTGGCGAAGCCGGCCGACGTGGCCACCGTGACGAAGTGGGAGCGGGCCGTACGGCGCTTCGAACGGCTGCGGCTGCCCACCCTGGCGGCGGCGAGCGGGGAGTGCGGCGGCGCGGCACTGGACCTGCTGCTCGCCACCGACGTGCGGGTGGCGGCACCCGACCTGCGGCTGCGGGTGACCTTCCACGGGCAGGCCGTGTGGCCCGGCATGGCCGGCTTCCGGCTGGTCCAGCAGCTCGGGCCGGCCCCGGCGCGCCGCACGGTGCTCTTCGGGATGCCGATCACCGCCCGTGAGGCCCTGGAGCACTGCCTGGTGGACCGGGTGAGCACGGACCCCGGGCGCACCCTGGCGGCCGCGGCCCGGCTGCTGCGCCGGCTGTCCGGCCCCGAACTCGCGATCCGCCGCCAACTGGCCTTCGACGCCCAGTGGATGAGCTTCGAGGACGCGCTCGGCCCGCACCTGGCCGCCTGCGACCGCTCGCTGCGGCGCGCCCGGGCGGCGGACGGGGTGACGGCGTGAGCACCCCGAACGGGCGGGCGCCCGCCGCCGTACGGGAGCGCGCCGCGGACGGCTTCGACCGGGCGGCCCGGCGGCTGCCGCCGTTCCCCGAGCCCGGGCCGCGCACCGGCGGCCCGCCCGCCGGCACCGAGCGGGCGCTGGAGGACGGCCGCGCGCGGCGCACCGCCTTCCTGGACCTGCACGCCGAGGCGCTGTACGACCGGCTCACCGAGGGCCGCACGCTGCGCCCGCGGCTGGAGGCCCTGGTGGAGGGCGCCGCGTTCGCCGTGCCCCACCTGGTGCCCACGCCCGCGCAGCTGCGGGCGGAACGGGCCCTGCCGGTCGCACGGCGCCTGGGCTACGAGATCGACCTGGGCGTCCTCCTGCGCGGGCTGCTGCGCTGCCCGGCCGCCGGCCACCACCTGATGGACTCCATGCTGCGGCCCACCGGGCGCGCGCTGGCCCTGCTCGGGGAGTTCCGGGCCACCGGGGTGGTGCGGATGGAGAGCACCCGGCTGGAGCGGCGCGCGGGGGTGGCCCGGATCACCATGTGCGCCGGGGACCGCCTCAACGCCGAGGACGAGCAGCAGGTCGACGACATGGAGACCGCGGTCGACCTCGCGCTGCTGGACGGGCAGTGCGAGATCGGGCTCATCCGGGGCGGCGAGATGACGCACCCGCGCTACGCGGGCCGCCGGGTGTTCAGCGCCGGGATCAACCTCAAGCGCCTGCACGCGGGCGAGATCACGCTGGTCGGCTTCCTGCTGCGCCGCGAGCTCGGCTACCTCAGGAAGCTGCTGCTCGGGCTGCGCACGGACGAGGCGTCCTGGCGCTACCCGCTCACCGACATGCCGTGGGTGGCCGCGGTGGACGGCTTCGCGATCGGCGGCGGCATGCAGCTGCTGCTCGCGGTGGACCACGTCCTGGCGGCCTCCGACGCCTATCTGAGCCTGCCGGCCGCGCAGGAGGGGATCGTCCCGGGCGCGGCGGACTTCCGCCTGCCCGCGGTGACCGGCCCCCGGCTGGCCCGGCAGATCATCCTCGGCGGGCGGCGGGTGCGCGCGAGCGATCCGGAGGCCCGCACGCTCGTCGACCGGGTCGTCGACCCGGCGGAGCTCGACGGGGCCGTCGAGCACGCCGTGCAGCTGCTGCGCGACCCGGCCGTCACCGCCAACCGCCGCATGGTGAACCTCGCCCTGGAGCCGGCGGACGGCTTCCGCGCGTACATGGCGGAGTTCGCCGTCCAGCAGGCGCTGCGCGTCCACGCGGCGGACGTGCTCGGCAAGGCGGGCCGCTTCACGGCCCGGCCGCCCGGCTGAGGCCCCCGGGCCCCTCCCCCGCCGCCCCGGCGGGCGGCCCCCGAACGATTGAGGAGACCGAGATGACCAGCCCCTTCGACGACCCGGACGCCTCCTACCTCGTCCTGGTCAACACCCTGGGCCAGTACTCGCTGTGGCCGGCGTTCGCGCGGACACCCGCCGGGTGGCGGATCGCCCACGGCCCGGGCGCGCGCGACGAGTGCCTGGAGTACATCGACCGGGTCTGGAGCGACCAGCGGCCGCCGGGCCCGGTCACGGCCACGAACGGCAAGGAGGTCGCCGCGCCATGATGGCCGGCCCGGGCCCGCTGATCACGGTACGGGCCACCGGCGGCGACGGGCCCGACCCGGCCCGGGGCCGGGTCAGGCCCGGCACCGCGCGGCGGATCCGGCCCTACCTGCGGCCCTACCGGCGGCAGATCGCCGCGCTGCTGAGCCTGACCGTGGTCGACGCCGTCATCACCGTCTCCACGCCGCTGCTGTTCAAGGTGCTCATCGACCACGGCATCGTGCCCCACGACCGGGGCGTGGTGGCGGCCGCCGCCGCCGCGGTGGCGGGCCTGGCGCTGCTGCAGGCGCTGGTGGGCTTCTTCGTCAGTCGCAGTTCGGCGCGCATCGGCGAGGGGCTCGTCTACGACCTGCGCACCGAGGTCTTCCGGCACGTGCAGCGCCAGCCGCTGGCGTTCTTCACCCGCACCCAGACCGGTTCGCTGGTGAGCCGGCTCAACACCGACGTGATGGAGGCCCAGCAGGCGGTGACCGTGCTGCTGTCCAACGTGCTCTCCAGCCTGGTGGTGCTGGGCCTGGTGCTCGTCACGATCTTCCTCCTGTCCTGGTTCGTGGGCCTGGTCGTGCTCGTCACGGTGCCCCTGTTCGTGCTGCCCGGCCGCGTCGTGGGGCGCCGGCTGCAGCGCAACCTGCGCACGTCGATGCAACTGGACGCCGAACTCGGCTCGTTCATGCAGGAGCGCTTCAACGTGGCCGGCGCGCTGCTGGTCAAGCTCTACGGCCGGCCGAAGGGCGAGGCCCGGCGGTTCGCCGGCACCGCGGCACGGGTGCGGGACGTCGGCGTGGTCACCTCCGTCTACTCGCGGATGCTGCTGGTGACGGTGACGCTGCTGGCCTCGCTCGCCACCGCGGTGGTCTACGGCGTCGGCGGCGAACTGGTGATCGACGGGGCCATCCAGATCGGCTCGCTGGTGGCCCTGGCCACCCTGCTGGCACGGCTCTTCGGCCCGATCAACCAGCTCTCCAACCTGCAGTCGAACTACCTGACCGCCCTCGTCTCCTTCGACCGGCTCTTCGAGGTGCTGGATCTTGAGCCGCTGATCGCGGAACGGCCCGACCCGGTCGTGCTGCCCGCCGCGGCCCGGGCCCCGGCCCCGGAGATCGAGTTCGAGGACGTCTCCTTCCGCTACCCCGCGGCGAAGGACGTCTCCCTCCCCTCGCTGGAGACGCTGTCGCTGCCGGCCCCGGAACGCTCCGGCGACGCCGCGGCGCTGCGCGGGGTGAGCTTCCGCGCCCCGGCGGGCCGGCTGACCGCGCTCGTCGGGCCCTCCGGCGCCGGCAAGACCACGATCAGCCAGCTGGTCGCGCGGCTCTACGAACCCACCGCGGGCACCGTGCGGATCGGCGGCCACGACGTGCGCGACCTGTCCCTGGCCTCGCTGCACGACACCGTCGGCATGGTGACCCAGGACGCGCACATGTTCCACGACACCATCCGCGCCAACCTGCTCTACGCCGAGCCGGACGCCACCGAGACGCAGCTCGTCGAGGCCTGCCGGGCCGCGCAGGTCTGGGACCTGGTCTCCGCGCTGCCCGACGGGCTCGACACCGTCGTGGGCGACCGCGGCTACCGCTTCTCCGGCGGCGAGAAGCAGCGCCTGTCGATCGCCCGGCTGCTGCTCAAGAAACCGACCGTGGTCGTGCTCGACGAGGCCACCGCCCACCTGGACTCCGAGTCCGAGGCGGCCCTGCAGAAAGCGCTGTGGACCGCCCTGGCCGGCCGCACCGCCCTGGTGATCGCCCACCGCCTGTCCACCGTCCGCGAGGCCGACCAGATCCTCGTGGTCCAGGACGGGCGCGTGGTCGAACGCGGCCGGCACACCGACCTCGTCGACGCCGACGGCCTGTACGCGGAGCTCTACCGCACCCAGTTCGCCGAACCGCCCGCGCCGCGCCCGGAAGCCGAGCAGCACTCGGCGAACGGCTACGGCGACCTGCCCCCGCTGCCGCGCGGCGGAGGGCCCCTGCGCCGGCTGCCGCCGCCCCAGACGGCGCCCGAGCCCGGCCGACCCGAACGGAGAGCACGATGAGCCAGCTGACGGTCGAGGACGTGTGGCCGCTTTCCCCGCTGCAGGAGGGACTGCTGTTCCACGCCTCGTACGACCAGGACGCGCCCCGGGACGTGTACGTGGGGCAGCGGATCCTCAACCTCGACGGGGACCTGCGCCCCGAGGTGCTGGAGGCGTCCTGGCAGGCGGTGCTGGACCGGCACGCGAGCCTGCGCGCCGCCTTCCGCTCGCGCGCGTCCGGCGACACCGTCCAGGTGATCGCCAGGGGCGTGCGGATCCCCTGGACGTACGCCGACCTCGGCGGGCTGGGCGCGGAGGAGGCCGAGCGGGAGGCCGCGCGCCTGGCCGAGGTCGACGCGCGGCGCTTCGACCTCGGCGTGCCGCCGCTGCTGCGGGTGCTGCTGCTGCGCGCCGGCCCCGGCCGCCACCGGATGGTGGTGACGATGCACCACATCCTGATGGACGGCTGGTCGCTGCCGATCCTGTTCGGCGAGCTGTGGGAGGTCTACGGCAACGGCGGCGACGCCTCGGTGCTCCCCAAGGTGCCGCAGTACCGCGACTACCTCGCCTGGCTGGTGCGCCGGGACACCGACGCCTCGCGCGCGGCCTGGCGCGCGATGCTGGCCGGGACGGAGGAGCCCACCCTGGTGGGCCCGGCCGACCGCGGCGGCCCGCCGGTGATGCTGCGGCACGTGGTCGAGCGGCTCGGTGACGACCTCGCCGAGCGGCTGCGGGAGACGGCGCGCTCCGCCGGGGTCACCTTCAACCGGGTCTTCCAGGTCGCCTGGGCGCTGCTGGTGGGCAAGCTGTCCGGCCGGCTGGACACCGTCTTCGGCGCGACCGTCTCCGGCCGGCCCGCCGAGGTGCCGCAGGCGGACCGGATGGTCGGGCTGTTCATCAACACCGTGCCGGTGCGGGTGCCGCTGGACCCGGCCCTGCCCTTCCGCCGGGCCATGGCGGCGCTGCAGGACCAGCAGACCGCCCTGCTCGACCACCAGCAGCTGAGCCTGCCGGAGATCCAGCGCGCCGGCGGTCCCGGCGCGGTCTTCGACACCCTGATGGTCTTCCAGAACTATCCGCGCGGGCCGATGGCGGCCCCCTCGGCCGGACCGGCGGCGCCCGCCGGGCCGGGCCGGGCGCCGCGGCCCGCCGACGGCTCGCCCCCGGGCGAGGGCCTGGGCGGCACGGCGCTGCGCAGCGGGGAGCAGGCCGGCGGCCCGCTGGGGCCGCCGCCCGGCGACGGGCGGGAGCCTCCGGGGCCGCCGCCGGGCGACGGGCGGGAGCCGCCGGGCGGTCCGTCCGGGATCGGCCTGCGGGGCCCGGCCGGCATCCGGGTCTCGGCCGGCGGCGGCGAGGAGGCCGCCCACTACCCGCTGACCATCGTGGTCACGCCGACCGACGACATCGAGGTCCGGCTGGACTACCGGCCCGACCTGTTCGACGAGCGCACCGCCCGGGGCCTGGTCGACCGGATGCTCCTGGTGCTGCGCCAGGTCGCGGACGACCCGGACGTGCCCCTGGGCCGGCTCGACGTGCTGACCGGCGAGGAGCGGCACGAACTGGACGGCTCCGGGTACCGGACCCGCCGCGAGCTGCCCGGCGCGACGCTCGCCGAGCTCTTCGAGCAGCAGGCGCGCCGCACCCCCGGGGCCGTGGCCGTGGTCGCCGGGGACACCGAGCTGACGTACGCCGGGCTGGACCGGCGGGCGAACCGGCTGGCGCGCCGGCTGGCCGCGCTCGGCGTGCGCCCGGAGACGCTGGTGGGCGTGGTCGCCGAGCGTTCGCCCGAGCTGATCGCCGCGCTGCTGGCGGTGGTGAAGGCCGGTGCGGCGTACCTGCCGATGGACGGCCGGCACCCGGCCGCCCGGCTCGCCGCGACGGCGGCGCAGGCGGGTGCGGCCGTCGTCCTGGTCGACGGGCCGAACGCACGGCGGGGCCTGGCCGACGCCGCGCTGTTCGAGGGCGCCGAGGTGCTCCTCCTGGAGCCGGCCCCCGCGGGCCCGGACGCCCCCGGCCCGCCCGGCTCGCCCGCCGCGAACGGGGACGGCGCGGCCTTCCCCGCCGTGCCGGTGCGCCCGGAGAACCTCATGTACGTCGTCTACACCTCGGGTTCCACCGGCCTGCCCAAGGGCGTCGCGGTGACGTACGGCAGCGTCCTGGCGTTCTGCCTGGACGGGTGCTGGTCCGCCGAGACCCTCGAACGGGTGCTGGTGCAGGCCAACCACGCCTTCGACGCCTCCACCTACGAGATCTGGACGACGCTGCTGCACGGCGGCCGGCTGGTGCTGGTGCCGCCCGGGGACATCGACACGGTCGAGCGCGGCCGGCTGATCGCGGACCAGAAGGTGACCAGCGTGCACGCCACGGCCGGGCACTTCCGGGTGCTCGCGGAGCAGGCCCCGCACATCTTCGCCGGGGTGCGCGAGGTGTCCACCGGCGGCGACGTGGTCTCCGCGCACGCCGTACGGACGCTGCTGCGCTCCCACCCGGGCCTGGTGGTGCGCACCACCTACGGCCCGACCGAGTCCACCGCCTTCGCCACCCAGCTGCCCTTCACCGACCCGGACGCGGTGCCCGACGCGGTGCCGCTGGGCCTGCCGATGGACAACACCAGGGCGTTCGTCCTGGACGCGTTCCTGCGGCCCGTGCCGGTCGGCATGACGGGCGAGCTCTACCTCGCCGGGGCCGGGCTGGCGCGCGGCTACCTGGGGCGCGCCTCGCTCACCGCGGAGCGCTTCGTCGCCTGCCCCTTCCCCGCCGAGGGCGAGCCCGAGGGCGCGCGGATGTACCGCACCGGCGACCTGGCGCAGTGGACCCGGGACGGGCAGCTGCTCTTCCTCGGCCGCTCCGACAAGCAGCTCAAGATCCGCGGGTTCCGCGTCGAGCCGGCCGAGATCGAGGCCGTGCTCGCCGCCCACCCGGGCGTCGCGCAGGCGCTGGTGGTCGCGGTCGAGGACGCGGACGGCCGCAAGCGGCTGGCCGGGTACGCGGTGCCGGCCGGCGGCGGGGAGGCCCCGCCCGAGCCGCGGGCGCTGGTGGAGTACCTCGCCGGGAAGCTGCCGGACTACCTGGTCCCGGCCTCGGTGACCGTGCTGGAGGCGCTGCCGGTGACGGCGAACGGCAAGGTCGACCGGGCCGCCCTGCCGCGGCCCGTCTTCGCCGGCCCGGCGCAGGGGCGCGCCGCGGCCACCGACGCGGAGGAGCTGCTGTGCCGGCTCTTCGCCGAGGTGCTGAACCTGGAGCGGGTGGGCGCGGAGGACTCGTTCTTCGGCCTCGGCGGCGACTCGATCACCTCGATGCTGCTGGCGGGGCGGGCCCGCAAGGCCGGGCTGGCGATCACGCCGCGCCAGGTCTTCGAGCTGCGCACGCCCGCGGAGCTCGCGCGGGTGGCCGAGCCGGTCGACGCCGAGCGGGCGGCGCGCCCCGAGGACGTCCCCTGGGGCCCGGTGCCGCTGACCCCGGTGATGCACGAGATCGCGGCCCGCACGGGTTCGGCCGCGCGCGCGGGCAGCCAGTCGATGGTGCTGACCGCCCCGCCCGGTCTGACGCCCGGTTTGCTGGCCGCGGTGCTGCGGGCCGTCCTCGACCGGCACGACGTGCTGCGGGCGCGGCTGGAGGAGGCGGACGGTCGGCTGGTGGTCCCCGAGCCCGGCGCGGCCCCGGCCGTCGCCGCGGCGGACCTGGTGACCCGGGTGGAGGCCGCGGGCCTGGACGGGGCGCGGCTGGACGCGCTGCTCGACGAGCAGGCGGCGGCCGCCGAGGCCGCGCTCGCGCCGCGGGACGGCGTGATGCTGCGGGCCGTGCTCGTCGACCGCGGCCCCGCGCAGGACGCCCTGGTGCTGCTGACGGCCCACCACCTGGTGATCGACGGGGTCTCCTGGCGGGTGCTGATGCCCGATCTGGCGCTCGCCCACACGGCCCTGGCCGCCGGGGGCGCGGACGCGGCGCGGGCGGCCGTCGCCCCCGAGCCGACCTCGTTCCGCCGCTGGGCGGGCGCCCTGGCGGAGCGGGCCAGGGCGCAGCGGACGGTGGACGAGCTGCCGGCCTGGCGGCGGGTGCTCGACCGGGTCGAGCCGCCGATCGCCGGGCGTGCGCTGGACCCGCGGACCGACACCGTGGGGGGCGGGGTGTCCCGCGCCGAGCTGACCGTTCCGGCGCCGATGGCGGGAGCGCTGCTGGCGGCCCTGCCCGCGGCCTACCACGCGGGGGTCGACGACGTGCTGCTGTCCGGGCTGACGGCGGCGCTCGACGAGTGGCTGCGGGCGCGCGGCGGGCGGGCCCCGGAAGGCTTCCTGATCGACCGGGAGGCGCACGGCCGGGTGCCGCTGGCCGAGGACATGGATCTGACGCGCACGGTCGGCTGGTTCACCGCCGTCCATCCGGTGCGGCTGGAGCCCGGTCCGGTCGACACGGCCGAGGTCCGGGCGGGCGGGGCGGACGCGGCGCGGCTGATCAAGCGGGTCAAGGAGCAGCTGCGGCAGGTGCCGGGCGACGGTCTGGGGTACGGGCTGCTGCGGTACGTGAACCCGGCCACGCGGGCGGTGCTGGAGCCGCTGGCGCAGCCGCAGATCGGGTTCAACTACCTGGGCCGGTTCGGCGGGGCCGGCGGGGAGGCGGACGTCCCCGGTGCCGACGGGGTGCCGGCCGGGGTGCCGGCCGGGGTGTCCGCGCGGGCGTGGACGCCGGCGGGTGAGCGCCCGGTGCCCGACGGCGGTGTGGACCCGTCGACGCCGCTGCGGCACGTGCTGGAGATCAACGGTTCGGCGCGGGACCTGCCCGGGGGGCCCGAGCTGGGCTTCGTCCTGGAGTCGCCGGGCGGGCTGCTCACCGGGGCGGAGCTGGGCGATCTCGCCGGGCGCTGGCGGGCGGTGCTGGAGGGCCTGGTGCGGCACGCCGCCGAGGGGTCCGGGGGCCACACCCCGTCGGACTTCTCGCTGATCTCGCTGGGGCAGGAGGACATCGACGAGTTCGAGTCGGCCTTCGGCGGTGAGGGCGAAGGCCGGGACGAGGGCCGGGGTGGGGGCGGGGGCTGAGCGGGTCGCGCCGGCGCGGGCGTCGGAGCGGCCCCGGAGGGGGCCGGTTCAGCGCCCGCGCCACACGGGTGCGCGTTTCTCGGCGAAGGCGCGCGGCCCCTCCCGGGCGTCCTCGCTGGCCCGGCGGACCTGCTCCCAGTGGTAGCGGGTGGTGAAGGCCTGCTCCAGCGGCAGGTCGACCGAGCGCAGCACGGCCTCCTTCAGGGCGCGTTGGGACAGGGGGGCGCAGCGCAGCAGGTCGGCCGTCCACCGCTCGACGCAGGCGTCCAGCTGGTCGTCCGGGACGACCTCGTTGACCAGTCCGAGGGCCAGTGCCTCGTGGGCCGGCATCCGGCGGCCGGTCAGCAGGTAGCCCATCGCGGCCTTGAGCGGGATCTGCCGGGCCAGCCGGAAGGCCCCGCCCGCGCCGGGGATCAGGCCGAGGGCGGCTTCGGGCAGGGCGAAGACGGCGCTCTGTGCGGCGATCACCAGGTCGCAGGCGAGGACGAGTTCGAAGCCGCCGCCGAGGGCGTGGCCGCGGACCCGGGCCAGGACGGGTTTGGACAGTGTGAAGCGGTCGGTCAGGCGGGGCGAGCCCGGCTGGCCCCGGGAGCCGAAGCTCGTCGGCGGGTGTCCCTCGCGGTCGAGCCGGGCCCGTTCCTTGAGGTCCTGTCCGACGGAGAAGGCGCGCTCGCCCGCGCCGGTCAGCACGACCAGCCGCACCTCGTCGTCGCGTTCGACCTCGTCCCAGACCGCGCCGAGTTCGGCGTGCATCCGCCGGTCCATCGCGTTGAGGACGTGGGGCCGGTTCAGGGTGACGCGTGCGACGTGGCCGGCCCGCTCGTAGAGCACGGGCCGGTCCGTCGCGGGCTGCGGTGCCGTGGGCTGCGGTGTCGCGGGCTGCGGTTCTGCGGGTTCCTGTGCCGCGGGTGGCGGCGTCGCGGGGTCCACGCGGGCAGGCTACCGGCGGGCCCGGGCCGTCGGGCGCAGGCCGGGCCGCGGCGCCGCGGCCCGGTCAGCCGTCGCTGCCGATCGAGCAGTTGGGGTCGGGGGCGTGGCCGAGGGGCCAGGCGAGGGTGTCCAGGACGGCGTTCCTGGTGACCGGGTCGAGGTGGACGACGGGCACGGCCTTGTTGTACGGGTTGCCGTACTGGTCGAGGCAGATCCAGCCGCTCGCGCCGTCGACCCGGTTGTCGCCGTGCAGCCGTCGCCAGCTCTGGACGACGTCGTCCGTCGAGGGCGTCCTCACGTTCCCCACCGTCTGGTTGCGGATGCCCGCGACGGCGGTGGAGACCGAGTCGTAGGTGATGATCACGCGGCCGTCGCGCAGGTCGGCGGGGCCGATCGCGTCGGGTGCCTTGGTGTCGGGCTCGCCCAGCAGGTCGGCCAGCTCCTTCGAGGCGGCCTTGGAGCCGCCGGGGCCCTCGGTGCTCTTCTCCCCGAAGGTGTCGGGGTGGGCGAGGGCGGTGTAGCGCACGGTGATGCCGGCGCCCGTGCTGAGGGCGTCCCACTTGTCGGCGAACTTCTCGTCGACCATCAGGGTGGAGGCGTGCGAGCCGGTGACGACGGTGTAGTGCTTGTTGCACTTCCGGTTGCCCAGTTCGACCAGGAACTGGCGCAGTTGGACCGGGCGGCCGGCGAAGTAGAGGGTCGTGGCGGCGGAGGTGCAGATGCTCGGCACCATCTGGTGGAAGTCGTTGGCGAGGTTGCCCTCGTCGTTGAAGTCGGGCGGCGACTGGTAGGTCTCCGGGGCGTTGGGGGCGCCCTTGGTGAGCTTCTCGAAGGTCTGGCGCAGGGTGGCGAGGTAGTTGTCGTTGTCGCGGGTGTCCTCGATCACCAGGGCCTCTTCGGGCTTGATGGCCGCCCCGTACGAGGTGAGGGCGCCCGCCTGGTCGGCGTTGCCGGGGGCGATGCGCGCCAGTCCCGGGTAGCGGCGCGGGTCGGCGGCGGTGTTCTTGATGTCGTCCGCGGTCATGGGGCCGGCGACGACCGGGATGTGCTTGTCCGCGGTGAGGTAGCGCACGGCCTGTTCGGTCTCGGCGATGCTGATGTTGATGCCCGTGACGGCCCGCAGGTTCTGCTTCCCGTCGGCCGCGGCCTGCGCCAGCTGGTCGGCGACGGCGCGCCACTGCAGGTAGCCGCGGCCGGGGTTGGCCAGCACCAGCCGGATCGGGGGCTGCCGCTTGTTCTTGTTCCGGTCGTCGTTGGCCCAGTGCTGGGCCAGGTAGGCGCCCTGCACCTGTTCGACCAGTTCGCGCCGTTCGGCGGGCGCGGCGGAGGTCATGGGGATCATCAGGGCGACGGTGACGGGCGAGCTGTCGGCCACGCGGTCGTTCTCGGCCTTGATGCGGGCGGTGACCTGCTTCAGCTCGTCGGTGAAGACGTAGGCGCCGTCGGTGACGCCCACGCACTCGTGCCGGTCCCCGCGCCGCTCCACGCCGGGGGCGCAGGAGGGGTCGTCGACCAGCAGGTACTCGTATCCCAGATAGCCCCCGGCGGCCAGGACGGCGGCGGCGAGGACGGCCGCCAGCGCGCGGTTCAGGGGACCGTCGGGCAGAACGCTCATGGTCGGGGGTCTCCTCAGATCGGGAGGTGGGGGGCCTGGACCCAGCGCCGCAGGAGCTGCGGCCAGGTCTCGTACGCGTGGAAGAACACCGTCTGGTGGGCGGCCCCGGCGAGCTGGGCCAGGGTGAGCAGCTGCAGCTGGACGCTCCCGATCAGCCGCTCGTCGGGCGGGGCGAGCGGGTGCGACTGCTGCCACAGCGCGTCGACGAGGAACTCGACCGCCTGGTGCACGGGGGTGCCGGCGCCCCCGCAGGCCGGACAGTCCTCGGGCTGGGCCGCGAGGGCGGTCAGGTTCCGGGGCGGGTGCGGCGCGGCGCAGACCAGGTTGAGGGCGGTGAGCCAGCCGGCCGTGTCGTGGCCGGCCAGGCGCCGGTGGAGGGCGCGCACGACGGTGCCCGTGTCGAGGACGGCGAGGGAGTGGTGCAGGAAGCGGTCGTCGGGCGGGGCGGCGTTGCGCGGGGCCGCGGCCTGCGGGGCGGCGGCCTGCGGGGCGTAGCGGTCGCAGAGGGTCTCGTGGATGTCGTGCCACCGCTCGGCCCCGGGGGTCGCGTCGAGCGCGGTGACCAGGCGGTGGCCGAGCAGGGCGCGCAGGGTGGGGTCGCCGACGAACGGCGCGCCGGTGCCCGGCCACGGGTGGGCGCCCCAGTGGTCGTGCTGCAGCAGCCCTCTGGTCGTCTGGACGCGCAGGGTCCCGTTGTCGCCGGGCGGGTAGTGGGCGTCGAGCGCGTGGGCGGCGTCCTCGTCGAGCGCCGGGGCGAAGTTGGTCAGGCGCTCCCGGGCGGTGTCGTCGGGGACCAGGAGGCGCAGCAGCCGCTCGTGCGCCGGCGTGCCGGGCTCGTCCTCGGCGGGCAGGTCGAACAGGGTGCGCGGGTCGGGGCTCTGCCCGAGGCGCACGGCCCGTCGGACGGCCCGGACCAGGACGTGGGCGATGCCGGCCCGGCCCGCGCTGAGGCGGTGGATCAACTGGGCGATGTCGGGCCCGGGGTGGTCCGTTCCGAACATCCACGTGACCTCGTCGAGGGTCAGCCGGGCCAGCGGCAGCCGCAGGGTCCAGCCGGCCGGTGTCTGCGGCCGGTCCTCGCGCCAGAACGGGCCGGTGGCGTTGCGTGTCGTCGCGGTGGTGCTCTCGGGGTCGGGGGTGGCCGGTTCCGGTGCCAGGACGGTGACGACCACGCCCGGCCGCGTCCGGACCGTCTCCTCGTGCCAGACCTCGGTCAGCATGTCCAGGACCGGGCGGCCGAGCGGGGTGTGGGCGTTGTCCAGGAGCAGCAGCGGGCGCGGCACCCGGTTCTTCAGTCGCGCCCAGGTGTAGTGGTCGTCGATGTCCGCCAGGAGGGCGGCCATCAGGTGGCGCTCGGCGCGCCCGCGGTCGTGCGGGTTGCCGCGGAAGCCGCGGGCGAGCTCGGAGAGCTGGACGTTCGCCTCGCCCTGGGCGCTGACCCGCCGTTCGGCCCACCAGCGCAGGCCTTTGTTGTTGGCGCGGGCGCCGAGCAGTTCGGTGGCGACGATGTCGGCGAGCGAGGCGACGAGTTCGTTGACCCCGGGGCCCAGTCCGACGACGGTGCCGAGGTTCGGGGCCACCTGTCTGGTCCAGCCCGCCACCTTGTCCCGGCGCGCCTGGGCGTCGGGCTGGCTCTCGCGCAGCAGGCTCTCCAGGCGCCGCCCGGCGGCCTCCAGTTCGCCGGGCCCGACGGCCTGCCAGCTGGTGACCGCCAGCAGGCCCTGGGTGAGCCGGGGGAAGGACAGGCCCGCGCCGAACCTGCTCGCCCGCCGGCTCAGCTCGTACCGCAGGTGGAAGAGCAGGTCCGAGGTGTGGGAGGCGTTGCTCAGCCGGGGGGCCTCGTTCTCGGCGGGCAGGGCGAGGCCGGGGCGGCCGAAGTCCGCGCGCCCGAGGTCCGCGTAGGCCTGGGGCAGGCGCTCGGCGTACCGCACCTCCAGGGTCTTCAGGAGGGTGGTCCTGCCGGTCAGGCGCCCGCCGGAGCACTCGATCAGCAGGGGGATCCCGGCCGGGATGCGCAGCCGGGTGCCGCCCCCGGGTTCGGGCCCCGACAGTTCGAGGCCGACCAGCGAGGGAACGACGGCCTTGAACACAGCCGCCCGTCCGTCCAGAACCACCGCGACCCCCCTGTCCTCCGGCGCGGCGGGAGTGCGCCGCGCCGGATGGAGAATAGGGGAACCGGTCGGTCCGCCACAGGTGTATCGCCGCGGACCCGGACCTCGGTTGCCAATTCGTGACTCGCCTGATAATCCGTCAGTTTTCCTGCGGGGGCGGGCTGGTGGGAAGGGTGTTTCCCGTGATGCCGGTGATGCCCGTGGTGCCGGTGGGACGGGGGCGGCGCCGGGTCAGCCGATGGGGCCGGTCCAGGCGACGGTCTTGCGCTGGAGCAGGAGGCCGTAGGTGAACTCGACCGAGATCCGGTCCGTGCCGTTCGGCAGGGCGTACGCGTACACGCCGGTGGCCTCCTGGCCCGGGGCCAGCGAGCCGGTGATGAGCTTCAGCTTGTCGCTCCCGTCGCTCAGCGAGAAGAGCAGGGCACCCTTGGCGTCCCTGACCGTGGGCAGTCCCGATCCGTTGAGCGGGAGCTCCTGGGATCCGGTGTTGACGACGGTGATCCTCAGCTGGACGATCGTGGCGTCCTTGGGCGGCTGGTACACGGTCAGGAGCGGGGAGTACGGCTCCGGCGCGGCCGTCGTGACCTTCAGCCCGTCCCCGTAGGTGTAGGTCTGGCCGAACGACAGGTGCCGGGCCCGCTCCTCCGCGGCCGCCTTCTCCTTCTCGGCCTCGATCCGCTTCAGCTCCGCGTCGATCCGCTGCTTCTCCTGGGCGGCCCGTTCCTGGGCGGCCTTGGTCGCGGCCTCCGAGCGGGCGCGCGCGGCGTCCGCCTCGGCCCGCCGCTCCTCGTTGACCGCCTGCACCCGGGAGACGACGAACACCCCGGCGCCGACCGAGACCAGCAGGCCGGTGACGCCCAGGATCACGCCCGCCAGGGCCATCCCCCGGTTGGTCGCCGTGCCCTTGCGCGCGTAGCCCAGGCCGATGGCGCCGAACACGACGGCGAGCAGGGCCGGCAGCCAGGACAGCCAGAACAGGATGACGACCAGGCCGAGGACGACACCGACGATGCCGAGCACCAGGGCGGCGATGCCCAGGCCGTTGCGGGGCTGCGGGGCGGGCATCGGCATCGGGTACGGCGGCCAGTACGGCACGCCGGGCGCGGGCGCCGCGCCCGGGGCGGGCGGCACGCCGGGCGCCCCGGCGGGGGCGGGAGCGGGAGCGGTGACGGACGCGGGGGCCGCGGTCTCGCCCTGGCCCGGGGTCAGCGGCGCCCACGGGTCGGTGGCAGCCGGTTCCTCGGCGGACTGCGGGCTGCTGTCGGGCGGGACGGGAACGGTCATGCGGGATCCTTCGGAAACGTCGAGACGATGAGCTGCTGCCGTCCGGCCCCGGGGCGGGGTCCTTCCCGGGTTCCTCCGGGGTCCTTCCGGGGCGCCCCCGGGTCGTCCGGGTCGTTCCCGGCTCCCCGGCGGCGGCGACCCGCCCCGCGCGAAACGGCCGCCACCTCGTGCCGGGCCCGCGCGTCAACCCCCTGGGACGGGACGCCGACAGGATCGGCGAGTGATCAACATACAGGGGCCCGGCACCGGCCCCGACGCCGCGGTCCACGGGCGGCTCCGGGCCCGGGACGACGCCTCAGGACCCCTCCCGGCCGTCCGGGAGCTCCGGGCTGAACAGGTGCGCCCGCCGCACCCCGGCCCTGCGCAGCTCGTCCGCGACGATGCGCAGGACGGTGCGGGCCATGTGCGGGAGGACCAGGCCCTTGCAGTCCAGCCGCACGTACGGGATCGAGGCGTCGACGGCGGCGTGGTTGGGGCTGTAGGGCGGCATCTCCTCGTCCCAGGCGTCCTCGGCCTCCTCCGGCGAGAGTTCGCGGCCGTCCTCGAAGACCAGCATGAGCCGGGGCTCGGCGGCGGTGAGCGCCGCGACCGCGCGCGCCGGGTCGTCGGACCTGACGGCCACTCCGAAGACCTGGCAGGGAACAGCGCCGGGGCGGGTCCGCTCGATGGGCAGCGTGTGCGGATCCACCGTGATGCCGCCCGGCTCGCTCTCCGAGACGGCCGCCCGCCGCATCCAGAACGCGGCCTCGTCGCTCTCGCCGCAGGCCTCGACGACATGCCACAGCAGCTCCGGCCCCGCGCCGCGGACCGCCTCCTCGAACAGGTCGCGGGCGCGCTCCCACTCCCCCTCGTCCGCGGCCTCGCGTCCGCGCCCGAACGCGGCTTCGGCGGCGGGCGACAGGGGCGGCAGGGGCAGCGGCGACGGCTCCGTGGTGTCCACGGCCCCATGGTTACCACGGGCCTGCGACAGTCCGGTGTCCTGCGGGTGAGCACCCGGCCGCCGGGCGGCGCCCGCGCGGGCGGGGCGAGGCGGGCGGGGTCGGGCGGATTCACCCAGGGCAGAACGCCGTGCTCTTCCCCCCGGGCCCCCGGTCCCTAGGCTGAAGGGGTGAGCACTCAAGCGCCGAACGAAGCCCGCGTCATCCCCCTGCGCCCGCACGCCTCGCCGCCCGCGTCCGGCGGGGAGTCCCGCCCCCCGCGGACGCCCGCGCGCAGGGAGCCGCTGTGGCGCGACGTCGTCGGCGACGTGCTGCGGCGCGAGCGGCTCGCCCAGGAGCGCACGCTGAAGGACGTTGCGGAGGCGGCCCGGATCTCGATGCCGTACCTGTCGGAGCTGGAGCGCGGACGCAAGGAGGCCTCCTCCGAGGTTCTCGCGGCGGCCGCCCGGGCGCTGGGGCTCGGCCTCGCGGACCTGCTCTCGCTCGCCCAGGACGAACTGGCCCGCTACGCCCCGAGCCGGGTCGGCCAGGGCCTGGCGGACCAGGGCCTGGCGGACCAGGGCCTGGTGGACCGGAACCGGGTGGGCCGGACGGGCCAGGGCCTGGCGGGCCGGGGCCGCACCTCGCCCGCGGGGCGGTACGACGGACTCTGCCTCGTCGCCTGACCGCGGCGCGGCACTGCGGCGGCCGGGTACGGGGGTACGGCAGGGGCTCGCCCCCTGCCGTTGCCGTCGCCCGGCCGCGCGCGGCTCACCCGGACGCGAAGCGCCGGCTCAGCACCTGGTCGGCGATCCCATAGGCGACGGCCTCCTCGGCGGAGAGCACCTTGTCCCGGTCCATGTCCGCGCGCAGCGTCGCCGCGTCGTGGTGGGTGTGCCGGGACAGGACCTCCTCCACCTGCGCGCGGATGCGGACCATCTCCTTGGCCGCGAGGCTGAGGTCGGAGACCGTCCCCCGCCGGCCGCCGCTGGCCGGCTGACCGAGCAGCACCCGGGCGTGCCGGAGCACGAACCGCCGCCCCGGGTCCCCGCCGGCCAGCAGCACCGCCGCCGTGGAGGCGGCCTGGCCGACGCAGAAGGTGGAGATCGGCGCCTGCACGAAGGTCATCGTGTCGTAGATCGCCATCAGTGAAGTGAACGATCCGCCGGGCGAGTTGAGGTAGATCGAGATCTCCCGCTCCGGGTTCTCCGACTCCAGGTGCAGGAGTTGGGCGATGACCACGTTGGCGACCGAGTCGTCGATCTCGGTGCCGAGGAAGACGATCCGCTCGTTCAGCAGCCGGCTGAAGACGTCGTAGGTGCGTTCGCCCTGCGCGGTGCGCTCGACGACGTAGGGAACCGTGTACGAGCCCATGTCACAGTCCGATCCGTCGGCGGGAGGCGGCCGGGCGGATGTCGGCGACCGACTCCACCACCCGGTCCACGAGCCCGTACTCCCTGGCCTGCTCGGCGGTGAACCAGCGGTCCCGGTCGCCGTCGCGCGCGATGGTCTCCTCGCTCTGCCCGGTGTGCTCGGCGGTGATCCGCTCGATGGCCCGCTTGGTGAACTGGAGGTTCTCCGCCTGGATCTCGATGTCCGCGGCGGTGCCGCCGATGCCCGCCGAGGGCTGGTGCATCATGATCCGCGCGTTCGGCAGGGCGAAGCGCTTGCCGGGCGCCCCCACCGTGAGCAGGAACTGGCCCATGCTGGCGGCGAAGCCCATCGCCAGCGTCGAGACGTCGTTCGGGACGAGCCGCATGGTGTCGTAGACGGCCAGCCCCGCGGTGACCGAGCCGCCGGGGCTGTTGATGTACAGGCTGATGTCGGTGCGCGGGTCCTCCGCCGACAGCAGCAGCAGCTGCGCGCACACCCGGTTCGCCGACACGTCGTCGACCTGCGTGCCGAGCAGCACGATCCGCTGGGCGAGCAGCTGCGCCGCGAGGTGGTCGTCGAAGGCGCTGGGCGGGGTGTCGCCCTCCGCCGCGCGGGGCGGGGGCGTGGTGAGCGGGGCCATCGGGTCTCCTTGTCGAGGCGGGGGGGGCGGAACTCGCCGTCCACTCCACTCTCGACCCGGGAGGGCCCCCGGATGCGGCCGCTCTGCCCGCGGCGGATTCGCCGAGGGCAGAGCGGGCCGGCGCCCCGCCGCGCCGCCGGACCCGGGGCCCGTCCGCAGGGCACGGTCGGAAAACTTCCTGGATGACGAAGCTCCGACTGGGGTAAGTTCCGCCAGCACACCATCAGTTGACGAAAGATCAGCTGGGAGGTCGGGCGGATGGCCGAATCGGTTCGGGACGTCGTCGTGGATGTGGTGACACGGCTGGCGCCGGAGGAACTGCCGTTGCTGCGGGGGCTGGACGGACTGTCCTCCGAGGAGGTGGTGGCGCTGTTCGGACGCCGGCAGCGCGGCGAGCCGCTGGGGTTCGGGCTGGCCGAGGCGGCCGCGCTGGCCACCCCGGTGGTGTGGATGGCGGTGGACGAGGCGTGCCGGGCCGCGGTCGGTGCCGGCGTGAGGCGCGCGGGCGGCGGGCTGCGGCGGCTGTGGCGGCGCGGGCGCGCCCGGCCCGCGGTGGAGCCGCCCGTACCGCCTTTGGACGAGCGGCAGTTGGCGGCCGTCCACGCCCGGGTGCGCACGGGTGCCCGCGAGGCCGGGTTCGACGAGCCGGCCGCCGGCGCGCTCGCGGACTGCGTGGTGGCCCGGCTGGCCATGGAGCCGGGCGCGCCCGCTCCCCCGGCGGAACCCGGCTCCGGGGCCGGGCGCGGGTCCGGCGCACCGCTCCTCCCGGAGCCACCGGCGTGAGCGCACCCGCCGCGCCGCCGGTGCCACCGATGCCACCGGAGCCGCCCGCCGTCCCGCCGGCCCTCGACCCACGGGTACTGCCCGCCGGAACCGCCCTGCGCTTCGGCCTGCTGCTGCTGTCCATGGTCGTCGCCGGCCACCACATGCTGACGACCGTGCTGGAGCTGGTCCGCAAGGGCAGGGCGACGGAGTACGCCTGCAAGCTGGCCGCCGGGCTCGACCCCAACGGGGACTTCCTGGCGCAACTGGGAGTCGCCCCGGGAACGGACCCGGCCCTGCGCGCCTGCCTGGCCACCGGACCGGACGACCCGTCGTGGCCGGTGCCCGTCGCGCTGGCGCTGGTGCTGGCCGCGGCCGCGACGCTGTACCTGCTGCTGCCCCGCTGGCGCCGGCGCTCGCGCCGGCTGGTGCCCGTGGACGGGCAGCTGCGGGAGGAGCTGGAGCGCCTGGCAGGGCAGGCCCGGCTGCCCGTGGTACCGGAGTTCGTGGTGGACCCGCGCCGGCTCGGCCCGGGGGCGGTGGCGTTCGGCCACGCGCGCCGGCGCACCGTGTGCCTGTACGCGGGGCTCTCGGTGAGCCGGCACAGCGATCCGGCCGGGTTCCGGGCCGTGGTGCTCCACGAGTTCGCACACATCCGCAACCGGGACGTGGACCTGGGGTACGCGGTCACCGCCCTGTGGCGGGTGTTCGCACTGCTGGTGGCCCTGCCGTTCGTGCTGGTGGTCGGCGGGACGCTGGTGGGCGCGGAGTTCGGGCTCTTCGTGGGCGCCGACCGGGTGTTCTGGCCGGCCGGGCGGGCGCCGCTGGTGCGGCAGACGGCCACCGCGCTGGGGATGGCGCTGCTGGTGGTCCTGGCCCGCGCCGACACGCTGCGCCACCGGGAGCTGTACGCGGACGCGGACGCCGTCGCCCTCGGCGCCGACCGGCGGGTGTGGGACGTGCGCGACCCCGCGGGCCCGGCCGCCCGGCTCGGCCGCCTCTGGCGGTCGCATCCGACCTGGGCGCAGCGGCGCCGGGCGCTGGACGACCCGGCGGCGCTGTTCACCCTGGCGCCGTTGCAGACGTTCCTGGTGGGCGCGGCCGGTATCGCCGTCCCCCTGCTGCTGCCCCCCTTTGCCGACGGGACGGTCGGGGTGTGGCTGGCCACCGTGCCGACGGCGACGATCCTCGCGGTGGCGGCCTGGCGGTCGACGGCGTACGCGGCGCACCGCGGGACGGCCGGGCCGGACGGGCTGCGGGCGGGGCTGTGGCTGGGCGCCGGCCTGGTGGTCGGCGAGCTGACCGTGGACATCACCGCCGGCGGCGGTTGGCTCCCGGAGCATCCGATCGCCCTGCTGGTGCCGCTGCTCGGCGCGTTGGCGTACGTCCCGTGGCTGGTGCAGTGCGCCCGGCTGGGGCTGGATCCGGGGCGCGGGCGGGTGGCCGCGGTGATGGCGCTGGCGGCGGCGGTGCTGGTCGCCGCGGCCGGGCTGACCTGGTGGTCGAAGGGCGGCCACCTGTACACCGCCGGGGACTTCCTGGTCCAGGGCGGGATCCGGGAGGTGCTGCTCCAGCAGTTCCCCGACGGGTGGGAGCGGCACCGGGCCGAGCTGGGGTGGATCGCCGCCGTGCTGCCGCGTCTCGGTACGGACGGGCGCACCGTGGCCTTCGCCGCGGCCGCGGGGGCGCTGTGGGCGCTGCCGTACCTGCTGTGGCTGCTCGGCGGGCACCGGGGGCTCGGCCGGGCGCTGCGCCGCGGGCTGCTGGGCGGTGCCTTGTGCGTGGTCGGGGTGCTGGCGGTCAAGGCGGCGCTGCACGCGGACCGGCCGCCGCTGGGTGAGCGCGGGAGCGGGTACGCGCTGCGGTACGTGTGGTGGCTGACGGTCGCGATCTGGGCGGGGATGGTGGTCACGGCGGTGGTCGTGGCACTGGTGTCCCGGCGGCTGTGGCTCGTCGGGGCGCTGGTGGCGGCGGGGGTCGCCCAGGCGTGCGCGCTGGTGGCGGTGTTCCTGCTGATGTCGGTGGACGGCTGCCTCGGGCCGTTGCGGACCATGGGCGACAGCTGTCTGTGGGTACCGCGGGGCAGTTGGCCGCTGGTGCAGGTGCTGGCCGGCCCGGTGCTGCCGGCGCTGTTCGGGGCGGCGATGGCCGCGGCGCTGGTGCGGTTGCCGCTCGCGCTCGTCCGGCGGCGGGGCGACGGGCCGCAGACCGCCGACCGGGTGGCGCGCTCCGGCCCCCGGCGGGCGGTGCTCGCCGGGGTCCTCGTCGGGGCGCTGGCGCTGGGGCCCGTCGCCGTGCAGGCGTCGGCGTCGGGTTCGGCGGGCGGGCTCGGCCCCGTGGTGCAGCGTCCGGCCGACGCCCGGTCCGAACGGGTGCGCGTCTTCCAGCTGCTGATGTGGTACCGGGTCGGCGGGAAGCAGGACACCCTGGCGCTCATCGAGGGGTACCAGGCCTTCTACGACGAGGTCCAGGTGCTCGATCGGACGGCGCGGGAGCACCCGGGCGAGCAGGTGCGGTTCGACGGCCGCCGCTTCGCCGGGATCTGCACCACGCTCCACCGCGCCGCCGGGACCGCCCTGGGACACCTCCACATCCCCGACTCCGGCCTGGACGGGCCGTGGTGGGCGGCACTGGAGCAGACCCGACGGGCCGGGCAGCACTGCGCGCAGGTCATGGACCGCGACCGCGAGGAGCAGCCGGGCGAGGGCGACGCCGTGCTGGCGGAGGTCGCCGACGGGCTCCGTGCGACCCTGGGCGCCATCGATCCCGTCGTGCGGCGGATCGAGAGCGACGGGCCGCGGTACTGGCCGGACCTGGTCCGCATCACCGGTCCTCGGCCCTCGGGGCGGGGCGACGGCTGAGGGGCGGTCCCGCTCGGGCGGGCGGGGCCGGCCGCGGCCTGCTCCTGCTGAGGGCTCAGCCCGAGGAGACCGGCAGGACCGGCAGGGCCGGGAGTCGGTCCAGCGCGATCCCGAAGCGGGTGCGGTAGGCGGCGAGGGCCTCGTCGTCGGCGAGGGTCCGCTCGGTGCGCCCGCCGTCCGGGGTGGTGGTGATCAGGCGGTTGCCGCTGATGGTCACCCGGCCGCCGTCCGCGGTGGGCAGCGAGCAGGTCGTCGAGCGGGTGAAGTGGGAGTGCGGCGAAGTGGCCTGCCACCAGCAGGTCGGGGCGAAGTCGGCGAGTTCGTACGGGCGCGGGCCCAGGCGGTACTGCGGCGCGCCGTCCAGCAGGACGTCCTGGTCGCCGTGCCCGCCGGTCGGGACGAGGGTGAACGCGCCCTCGGCGTCGGTCTGTTCGCCGCGCTCGTCCAGGCGCAGCGGGTGGCGGCTGAAGCGGCCGAAGCCGACGTCGACCAGCCACGGCTCGTCGAGGTCCACCCGCAGGGCGAGGTGGTCGAGCGGCGGGCCGAGCCGTTCGCCGTCGAAGACGCGGGCGGCCAGCAGGCTGACCCGGTAGCCGAGTGAGGTGAGCAACTCGGCGAAGGAGCCGTTGAGTTCGTAGCAGAAGCCGCCTCGGCGGCGGGTCACGACCTTGGTCCGCAGGGCGGCGGGGTCGAGGTCGACGCCCTCGCCGAGGTGGATGCTCAGGTTCTCGAAGGGGACGGTGCGCAGGTGCGCGAGCTGGAGCCGGGCGAGGGCCTGCGGGGAGGGCGCTCCGGGGTCGGGGAGGGCGATGCGGTCGAGGTAGGCGGACCGCTGGGCGGCGGTGAGGCCGGCGGGGGGCTGCTCGTGGTGTGGCGCGTGATCCATCCGGCCATTCCACCGGGGTGCGGGGCGCGGGGGCATCGGCTTTTGGTCCTACGTCCACCCGGACGGCCGGGCGCGGCCACGGGTCGGCACCGCCCCCGGGCGCTGCCCCCGCTCTGCCCTTTCGGCCCTCGTGGACGCCCGCGCCGGGGCCGTAGTCTCGACGGCCGGGGGCCGGACGGCGAAACGGGAGGGCGGGGAAGCGTGCGCAAGGCCGTGACACACTCGGTGCCGCCGGTGCCCGGGGCCGCGCCGAGGAGGCGTACGACGCCGGGCCCGGCCGCGGTGCCGGCCGCCCCCGGCAGGGCGCCGCACCCGGCCGAACTCGCGGCCCTCCAGCGGACGGTGGGCAACGCGGCCGTGACGCGCCGGCTGCAGCGCCAGGAGGCCCCCGGGGTCAGGGAGCAGGCGCGGCGCGACGCCGCCGACCCGACCGGGCACGGCGAGTGGGGCACGTTCCGCGAGGACATGGCCCGGGCGGGCTTCTCCGGGGACGTCACGGAGATCGCCTGGCAGCTCGTCCTCGGCGGCATCGCCGACCAGGGACGGCTCAACGACGAGGCCATGGCGCGGTTCACCGAACGCCAGGACCAGCGCGACCACCGCGCGTCGAACAGCTGGTACCAGGAGCTGGTGAAGGTCGTCGGCGACCACCTGGAGATCGACACGCCGACGCTGGCCCTGTGGTCGGGCGGCCGGGAGATCAGCGACTACGCCCTCGCCAAGGGCCACACCCCGCTGGAGGCCACCGCCTTCGGCGGCGTGGTCGACCGGCTGGCCCTGACCCCGGACTGGATGCTCAAGACGCCGATGTGGAACGTCCTGTCCAAGGCCTTCGTGAGCCGCGCCCGCGGCCCCGTCCACATCTTCCTGCGGGCCTACGACCCCGAGAGCGTCCTGATCGCACAGGAGGTGCCGCAGCTGCGGGTGGTCATGGCGCTCGACCCGGCGGTGCGGCTCGTCTGGCACCCGGTGTACGCCGCGGCCGACGGCCGGCTGATGGAGATCACCCGGGGCCTCGACCTGGCCCCCGACGCGCCCTGCTCCACCCGCGACGCGTGCGTGCGGATCCTCTACGACTACCTGCGCCTCGTCCACGACCCGGCCAACACCCGCTCCGAGCGCGCCCACGCGGACATGAGCGCCCGCCTCGCCGCCAACGGCAACTCCCCGTAGCGCCGGCGGCCCGTCGCGCTCCCCCGCGCCGCCCGTGCGCAACCCCCGCGAACGACGCCGCCCCCGGCGGGTCCTCGGGAGGACCCGCCGGGGGCGGTCGCGGTCGGGGGTCGTGGTCGGGGGCCGTGGTCGGGGGCCGCTCGGGGCCCGGACGGTGGCCGGCCGGCCGTCAGGCCTCCAGGTGGGTGGCCACCAGGGTGGCGAACTCCTCGGGGGTGAGGATGCGGATGCCGAGTTCCTCGGCCTTGGCGCGCTTGGAGCCGGCCTTCTCGCCCGCGACCAGGAGGGTGGTGCGCTTGGAGACCGAGGAGGAGGCCTTGCCCCCGGCGCGTTCGATCAGTTCGTTCATCTGGTTGCGGGAGAGGTCGGCGAGGGCGCCGGTCATGCTGCCGGTGACGACGACGGCCTCGCCGGCCAGCGGTCCGCCGTCGCCACCGCCGTCGCTCCCCTCGCCGGTGCCGTTCCCGTCGCCGGTGCCGCTCTCCCCCGCCGCGGCGGCGGGGGCGGTCGGGGCGGTGACGGCGGTGCCCACGCCGAGGGCGGCGAGGCGGTCCAGCAGCGGGGCGAGGTCGACGAGTTCGGCGGCGACGACGCGGGCCTTCTCGGTGCCGATGCCGTCGACGCCGGCCAGGGTTTCGGCGTCGGCGGCGCGGATCGCCGTCATGCTGCCGAAGTGCGCGGCGATGCGGCGGGACATGGTCCGTCCGGTGCCGCGGATGCCGAGGGCGCAGAAGACCCGGTTGAGCGGCTGGGTGCGGGCGGTGGCGATCGCGGCGAGCAGGTTGTCGGCGCTGGTCTCCCCCATCCGCTCCAGGGTGAGCAGTTGCTCGCGGGTGAGGGTGAACAGGTCGGCGAGGTCGGCGACCAGGCCGGCTTCGACGAGCTGGACGGCGCGGGTGCCGCCGAGGCCCTCGATGTCGAGCTGGTCGCGGCCGGCCGCGTAGAGGACGGAGGCCACGGCCTGGCAGTTGCGGCCGCGGGTGCAGCGCCAGCGCTGTTCGGTGGTGTCGATGGCGTCGCCGCAGCGCGGGCACGCCTCGGGGAAGGCGATCGGCTGCTCGTCGCCGGTGCGGGCGTCGAGCACCGGGGCCTCCACCCGGGGGATCACGTCGCCGGCGCGGTAGACGAAGACCTGGTCGCCGATCATCAGCCCGCGCCGTTCGATGTCGGCGGGGTTGTGGAGGGTGGCGAAGGTGACGGTGACGCCGTCGATGACGACGGGTTCGAGGACGGCGCGCGGGGCGATGATCCCGGTGCGGCCGACGTTCCACTCCACCCCGAGCAGCCGGGTGACCTTGTGCTGGGCGGCCAGTTTGCGGGCCACCGCCCAGCGCGGGGCGCGCGAGCCCAGGCCGGCCTCGGCGCGGTCGGCGGCCAGGTCGGCCTTGACCACCACGCCGTCGATCCCGAAGGGCAGTTCGGCGCGCAGCGCGGCGATCTCCTCGATCCGCCGCTGGACCTCGGTGATGCCCGCGCAGTGCCGCGGGCGGGCGTCGGTGGTGGCGGCGGTGTTGGCGCCGAGGGCGGCGAGGTGGTCCAGCAGGGCGCTGTGGTCGAGGCCCTCGGGGCCGACGGCGTCGTAGCCGAAGAAGGTCAGTTCGATCCGGTAGGGGCGGTCCTTGGCCCGCAGGGTGCCGGCGGCGCCGCTGCGGGGGTGGGCGAAGGGGGTGGCGCCGTGCTCGGCGCGCACCCGGTTGGCGTGCTCGAACTGCTCCTGGGTGAGCAGGACTTCGCCGCGCAGTTCGATGTCGGCGGGCTCGGTGAGCTCGGCGGGCAGGCCGAGGACGGCGTCGGCGGCGTGGGTGATGTCCTCGCCGGCGAGGCCGTCGCCGCGGGTGATCAGCTGCTGCAGGCGCCCGGCGCGGTAGCGGGCGGCGACGGCGAGGCCGTCGAGCTTGGGCTCCACGCACCAGGCGGCGACCGGCCGGCCCAGGCGCCGTTCGAGGCCGGCGGCCCAGGACTCCAGTTCCTCGGCGGAGAAGACGTTGTCCAGGGAGAGCATCGGCGCGCTGTGCGGGACGTCGCCGGTGGCGGCGCCGCCGGCCACCTTTCCGGTCGGCGAGTCGGGCAGGGCCTGGTCGGGGTGGGCGCTCTCGTAGGCGGCGATGGCCCGCAGCAGGGCGTCGTACTCGTCGTCCCCGAGCGGGGTGGAGCCGTCGGTGTAGTACGCGGCGGCGGCCCGGACGGCGGTGGCGACGGCGTCGGCGTACGCGGACGGGGAGGAGAGCGGTGCTGCGGTCTCGATCATGCGGGAATCATGACGGCCGGCACTGACATCGGCGCCCGGGGCGGTCCATCGGCGCCCGGGGCGGTCGGACCAGCCGGGCGGTGGTGGGGGTGTCGGCGCCGTGGCGGCGGGCGTGGCGGCGGGCGTGGCCGGGGGTGGGGCCGGTGCCGAGGACGCGTCCTTCGGCGAGGGCGAACCGGGGCGTGTCTTGTGCGAGGTCCGCCGCTGCACCGGCTGGATGCGACACATCACCCTGGCCATGCTCGCCCACGCCTTCCTGGCCGCGATGGCGGCAGCGGCGTCAAAGGGGGCTGCAGAAACGGTTCCCGCCCCATGGTCGACCTCACCGTGGCGAAGATCCGGCGGCTCCTGGCAACTGGCCGTCCGCACGGCCCGCGTCCGCCACGGTGCTCGCCCCGCGCTCATGCCTTGAACTGGTCCATCTGGCGACGGGAACGCCAGGCCGTCGCCCGCCGCTGCCACTATCAACGTCGACTGCACACGATCGAGGGGCGGTCCCATGAAGACCGCCCCTGATGGAGCACCAACCCACTACACTCCACCGCGCAGCCCTCTGAACAGGCAAAACGTCGAAGTCCTGCTGGAGTACCAGGCCCCGTAGCTAACCCCCCTCGCCGGAGCACGTGTAGAGGCGCTGCTGCATCGAGGCTTCCACCTGGGCGGCCATCCGGCGGTCGGAGGCGGCGTCGCAGGTACGCAGTTCGTGGTCGGCGGGCAGGGCGGTGAGTCCCCGCAGGGCCACGGCTGCCGTCCCGCTGTGGGGTTCGGCCGCTCGGGCGGCTTTCAGTACCCGGGCTCCCGTCTCGGTGGCGTTGCGTAGCAGCGGAAGCGATACGTGGTTGATCCACAGAGCGGCCGCGAAGGGCAGCAGGAAGGCCGCGAGCAGGAAGGCCGCCAGCGGGGCGGGCCAGAGCCCTCGGTGCGCGCCCGTCCACGCCCCTGCGACCAGGAACGCGAGGACCACCGCGCCGATCAGCACCTCCATCCGCCGGTTCACCCGGCATACGCGTTCGACGAGGTCCTCGTCGTCGGCCAGGCCCCGCGCCGCGAGCCGCGCGCGCAGGGCCTTCGCCTCCGGGGACTTCTCCACCGCCCAGCGCAGCGTGGTGAGATCGCCGGTGCGCGCGGACCCGAGTGAGCGCACGGCCGCCGCCTCGAACTCGTCTCCGGCACCGTCCTCCGCTCCCGCGCCGGTGCCGGCTGCGGCGGGCGTGGTCAGCGTGACGTCACCGGAGCGGGAGGCAACCAATCGGCCGCGCTCGTACATCTCCGTCACGGTCATCACCCCCAGGTTCCCGGCCAGGAAGGCGAGGTCGACCCGTGTCAGGTCGAACTCCCGCCCGGTCGCCAGCTGTTCCGCCCGGCGCAGCTCCCGCAGCCCGACGTAGCAGCGCACGGCGGCCACGGCCACCGCCGCCGACACTCCCAGCAGAAGCACCAGGACCACCCACATGACGTCCCCTCTCCCCGTCGAGCCAGCCCCAGTGTGTGGCCCGCGACGACCGCCGAGCAAGTGGCAAGTGTGTTATGCAGAACGGGAGTTGACACTGACCTGGCGCCCGCCTGCCCGCCCGGCGGGCAGGGAAGCGACGACCGCCGGGGGACAGGGCGTGGAGGGCGGTGCCGTGGTGCAGCCGGTCGGTGTGGTGGGCACGGCAGGACCGCGCTGGGCGACTCGACCTCGTCGCCGATCCCGGCGGCCTGGCAGCGCTCGCGGTCGTCGGTCCAGGACTTCGGCAGGTAGAGTGCCCGGTCGATCAGGGTCCGGCCGAGCGGTCCGGAGTAGGCGAGGAAGACGCCGACCTGGCAGTTCTCGGTGCGGCCGGGGGTGCCGGAGTACTGCCGCTGGACCCCGGCCGACCGCACGCCCTTCTTCAGGAATCCGGTGTCGTCCACGATCAGCACGCCACCGGGATCGGCCAGGTGCTCGACGACGTACTCGCGCACGCCGTCGAGCACCCCGTCCGCGTCCCGGTCGATCCGGTTCAGCAGCCGCTGGATCCGGTCCGGCCCGCCGTGACCGGCCTCCTCGGCCACCGTCCAGTCGTTCTTGCGTTCCAACGGCGCCAGCAGACCCCGCATGTAGGCCAACGCCGAATCCCGCGCCTCGCTCCGCGCGAACCGGTGACCGAACCGCTCATGCAGTTCGGCGAGCCCGTCCGACCAGCAACGAGCATCGACATCGGACATGTCCCCACCCGTGAACAGCCCAACGAGCGAATCCAACAACCTTCACGGTAAGCACCGTTGCCGTACTAAGTACCCGGGGGTGCGCCCTCGGGGACGGGGGCGGCGAGGGCGGCGTCCGGCTCGGTGCCGGGTCCGGGTCGGGTACCGGTGCCGGAGCGGGCGGGGAGCGGGAGCGGGTGGCCCTCGCGCCACTGGGCGGTGGTCCGCTCGCCGCCCGAGCGGCGCCGCCAGTACAGGTGCTGGGCGACGATCAGCGGGCCCAGCGCGGTGAGCAGCGGGAATCCGGTGGTGAGCCAGTTGAGGGCGAAGCAGGCGCTGACGGCGCTGGTGGTCAGCAGGCCGACGAGGGCGGCGACGGCGGCGGCGGTGCGGCCGTGGGCCTTGGCGGCGACCAGCGGGTACAGGACGAGCAGCAGCAGGTCGCCGAGGCCGACGGCGACGGGGGCCGGGCCGCCGGTGAGGGCGAGCATCGGGGCGAAGGGGCGGTCCTGGACCTGTTCGAAGAAGCGGGCGGTGGTGTCGGTGAGGGTGGTGGCGGTGAGGTCGTAGGCGGTGAGGACGGCGGCCAGGGCGGCGGTGTGGACGGAGCGCAGGCCGCTCTGGGTCCAGAGGTTGGCGACGCCGACGACGGCGGCGGCGATCATCAGGTCGCTGCCGGCCCGGGCGGCGCCGGGGTGGCCGGTGAGGGCGGCGAGCGTGGTGGCGGCGGTGGCGGTGAGGGCGGCGGCCCAGGACCAGGGGGCGGCGCGCAGCCGGGTGGCGGCGAGCAGCGGGGCGAGGGTGAACTGGACGGCCAGGCAGCCGACGAGGCCGAAGACGGCGGAGACGGCGGCGCCGGGCAGGGCGGTGTAGAGCAGCGGGGCGAGGACGACGCCGGCGCACAGGACGGCGATGTCGCCGCCGGTGTAGACGCCGACCGGGGGGCGGGGCATCCGGATCCGGGCGAGGTACCAGGCGGCCAGGGCCAGTTCGGCGGCGACGGCGGCGCTCAGTGCGGCCAGGGCGGCGGGGCTGACGGTCATGCGGTTCCTCCCCCGGCCGGGGCCGTCGACGGCGACGGGGGTGCCGGTGGTGTGCCGAGGGCGCCGGGGCCGCCGGCGGTGCCGGGAGTGTCGAGGGTGTCGAAGGTGTGCTCGCGCAGGTCGGCGCGCAGGGGTGCGGTGGGCGGCATGGCGGCGCGGTCCTCGTACAGCACGATGTCGGACAGCCGCAGGCCGGCGGCGTGGGCGCGCTCCTCCAGGCGGCCGCGCAGGGCGGTGGCGGGCAGGCGGTCGACCAGCAGGTGCAGGCGGGCGGGTCCGTGGGGGCCGTCGGGGCCTTCGGTGAGGGCGTGGCGGGCGGGCAGCGGGACCTCCGGTTCGGCCTCGACCAGGTCGAGCACCTCGCGGGTGGTGACGGTGCGGCTGAGCGGCCCGTTCCAGCGGCCGAGGATCTCGGAGGTGGCGGGGAGGTGGGCGAGTTCGCAGGTGGGCGGCTCGGCGGGGAGGCGGACGAGGTCGCCGGTGGCGTAGCGCAGCAGCAGGGTGCAGTCGCGGTAGGGCACGTAGGGGGTGTGCACGACGGTGCCGGTGGCGCCGGGGGCGGTGGGTTCCCAGGTGAGCGGGTCGAGGACTTCGAGGTGTCCGAACTCGGTGGTGTGGTGGAGGTGGCCCCGGGTGCAGGGGGTGGCGCCGGAGGGCAGGATCTCGGTCATCAGGTAGGCGGAGGTGGCGGTGGCGCCGAACACCTCCTCGGCGCGGCGGCGCAGGGGCGCGGAGAGCACCTCACCGCCGACGCTGATCGACCGCAGGCCGAAGTCGGCGCTGCGCCACTTGCGTTGTTCGGCTTCCTGGACGAGGGCGGCCAGGTAGGAGGCGGAGGTGGTCAGGTGGGTGATCCGGGGGTCCTTGCCGGGCAGGCCGAGCGGGGCGGCGAGGCGGTCGAGGGCCACGGCGGGGCCGACGGTGCCGAACTGGACGAACCCGGCGCCGGCGCGGGTGGCCGACTCCTCGGCGTTGACGAGCGGCAGGGTGGCGCGGGAGCAGCCGGCGTAGGCGACGGTGTGGCGGGGGCGCAGGCCGAGGCCGAGCACGGCGGAGATGGTGCTGAAGGCGACGGCGCACTCGAGTTCGGCGCGGGAGAACCACACCGCGGTGGGGGTGCCGCTGGTGCCGGTGGTGAGCGCCATCAGGACGGGGGTGGCGGCGTCCGAGACGAAGGCGGCGGGCAGGGCGCGCAGCGCCTGTTTGGGGGTGACGGGGACGCGCGACCAGTCCTCGGGCTCCAACCGGGCCGGGTCGAGGTCGAGTTCGGCGAACAGCCGGCGGTAGTGGGCGGTGTGCCGGGCGGCGGCGCGGGCGGTGGCGCGCAGGCTGCGCCGGGCCACCTCGCGCCGCACCTGCGGGTCGACGTGTCCGGCCCGGCCGGGCAGCAGGGCGGAGTCCTCGCCGGGCTCGCCGAACTCGGCGATGGTGGCGACCAGGTCCCGCGCGAGGCGTTCCAGGTCGCTCGGGCGTATTCGACGGTTCGTCAGGATTGCTGCGCCGTAACGCAGTTGGCTCAGCGCGGTCGCGAACAAGCGGGCTCCCCAGGCCAGGGTCGGACGGTACGCCACCCGGCCCCGGCCGGGGTCGATCGGATCAGGCCCCGATCAGGTCAGACCATGTGGAGGAACATGGCGGCGGTGAGGGTGCTGAAGGCGTACTTGAGGTAGTGCTTGACCATGATCGGTTCTCCCTCGTACGGGCCGGGCCGGCCGCCCTGACCGGGCGCGGCAGCGGATGCCCGTGGCCGGTTCTGGTCGACGGGCAACGGCAGTATAGGGACGGTTCGGCCACCCGCAACAGCCTGTGTGCACGGCCAACCTTCCGGCTGTTCACGTCAGTTCGTGACCCCTCCGGGCCGACGGCCCGGCGGCTCTCCATCGTCAGCACTCCAGGAGGGTGCAGCTCCAGTGCATGCCGCGCCCCATGCCGGCCAGGGCGATCAGGTCGCCGTCGCCGAAGTGCCCGGACGCGCGGTGGTGATGGAGGTCGAGGAGGTGGTCCGCGGCCCCGAAGTGGCCCCGCTCCAGGGAGATTTCGAGGTTGGTGCGCTCCACCGGGACGCCGAGCCGGTCGGCCAGCTTCGTCAGCGTGCCGAGGTTGTCGTTGAGCAGCACCACCCTGGCCAGGTCCGGGACGGACGCGCCGATCCGCTTGCAGGCCCGGGCCACCACCTCGTGCACCCGCTCGCCCATCAGGCCGGCGAACTCCTGGAAGCGCTCGGCGTCGTAGTCGAAGAACTCCATCAGGCCCCAGGCGTCGCGGGCCGGCGGGGGCGTCCGACCGCCGCGGAAGGGGTCGGCCGCCCCGCCCTGGTCCATCCGGAACAGGTCGGCGTAGCGGCCGTCGCTGATCGTCTCGCTGGCCCGCCAGCGCAGTTCGGGGTGGCCGCGCCCGGCCACCGCGGCGCCGGCGCCGTCGGAGAACAGCAGCGAGTTGGTGTGCATCCGGTTCCAGTACGGCTCGCACGTCCGGTTCGCCCCGACCACCAGCGCCCGCTGGTACTCGGGGTGAGTGGCGAAGCGGCCGGCGAGCAGGTCGAAGCAGGTGATGCCGCTGACGCAGCCCTGGCCGACGAGGACCGCCTCGGCACGGCGGGCGCCCAGCCGGTCCTGGAGGCTCGCGGCCGCGTCCCAGTACAGGTACTCGGGGATGTCGGTGATCGCGAGGACCACCAGGTCCAGCTCGGCGGGGTCGGTGCCCGCTTCGTCCAGGGCCGCCCGGGCGGCGTCGACGGCCAGGTCGGTGAGCCCGACCCCGGCCGGGCTGCGGTGGACGGTGCGGTAGCCGTACGCCAGGACGCGTTCGACGTCCTTGGTGTACTCCGACGCCACGTCCGCGACGGCGACGGGCTCCCCGAGGGCCGATCCGAACGACATCAGTCCGTAGTCCACGCCACTGCCCCTTCCGGCCGCGCGGCTCGCATGTCCGCGCACTGTTCGACACCGGCAAGGTGCCGCTTCCGCCGCCGAGGGAGTTCGTCATCGAACTTCCGTTTCCCGGTCCGGCCCGACGCCCCGTCAGGCTATACAGCGCCGAGGAGCCCTGACCAGCACCGACACCGGCACCCTCGCCGCCCGGGCGGACGCCGGATCACGGCGCCGGCGGGATCCCGGTGTGCGGGAGGGCGAGATCGACCATGCGGTGCATGACGGCGCCGGCGCGGGGCCGCGGCGCCCGGCTCAGCCCGCGAGGGCCTGGGCGAGGGTCTTGGCGAGGGCGTCGAGGCCCTCGGCGTAGATGCCGGCGAACAGGTCGACGACCTCCTGTTCGGTGGCGTTGTCGGGGTTGAAGCGGCCGGACCACTGGACCTCGGCGATGTCGTCACGGCCGGGGACGGCGTGGACGCGCAGGGTCGAGACGTAGCCGGTGACCGGGAAGGGGGCCCGGAGGATGGCGTAGCTGTACTGCCGCTCGGTCTCGTTGAAGTCCACGAGGCGCTCGACGATGACCTCGCCCTCGGGGTTCTTCAGGCTGCGGACGCGGCCGCCTTCGGACGTGGTGCTCTCGGGGATGTAGGGGAGCCAGTCGGGCAGGGCGTCGAAGCCGCCGATGAGGTTCCAGACCTGGTCGGGCGGGGCGGGGACGATGCGGCTGACGGAGGTGGAGGCCATGATCGTTTCTCCTGTACTGCGGCGGGGCGAGGGGTGGGGGTGAGGGGCGGGGTTCAGGCGCCGTTGGGCAGCGGGGCGGCCGGGCCGACCAGGCCGGCGGCGCGCAGTTCCTGCCAGAACGCCGCCGGGACGGTCTCGTTCAGCGCGGCGAGGTCCTCGGCGATGCGGCTGGGCCTGGTGGCGCCGGGGACGACGGCGGCGGTCACCGGGTGGGCGAGGGAGAACTGCAGGGCGGCGGCCTTGACGGACACGCCGTGCCGGGCGGCGACGGCCTTGAGGCGGGCGACCTTCTCGATGATGTGCGCCGGGGCGGCCTGGTACTCGAAGTGGGCGCCGCCGGCGAGGATGCCGGAGCTGTAGGGGCCGCCGACGACCATGTCGACGCCCTGCTCCTGGGCCATCGGGAGCAGGCGCTGCAGCGCGTACTCGTGATCGAGGAGGGTGTAGCGGCCGGCCAGGAGGAAGCCGTCGGGCTTGGGCTCGTCGAGGGCGAGGGTGAGCTCGATGGGCTCGGCCTTGTTGACGCCCAGGCCCCAGGCCTTGATGACGCCCTCGTCGCGCAGGCGGGACAGGACGCGGAAGGCGCCGGTGCGGGCCTCCTCGAACTTGGCCAGCCACTGGTCGCCGTGGAAGTCCTGGGCGATGTCGTGGACCCAGACGATGTCCAGGCGGTCGGTGCGCAGGCGCTTCAGGCTGTCCTCGATGGAGCGTTCGGTGGCCTCGGCGGTCCACACGTGGAGCATCTTGTTGGGGTTGCCGTGCTCGAACAGGCCGCCCTTCTCGCCGAGGTCGCGGTCGCCCTCCTCCGGTTCGTCGAGGATGACGCGGCCGACCTTGGTGGACAGCACGTAGGCGTCGCGGGGCCTGGCGGAGAGGACCTCGCCCAGGCGCTGCTCGGAGAGGCCGGCGCCGTAGAAGGGGGCGGTGTCGTAGTAGCGGATGCCGTGCTCCCAGGCCGCCTCGACGGTGGCCAGGGCCTCGGCGTCGGGGATCGCGCGGAACATGTTGCCGAGGGGGGCGGTGCCGAAGCCGAGCGTGCCGGGGAGGAGTTCCTTGAGGGACATGTCAGTGCCTTTGCGGAGCGGGCGGGGGCCCGTGGGAAGGGGGTGCCCGCCGGGGGTTGCGCCTGCACCGAGTGATTGATGCAGGCGCGCCTTACATGCAGGAACAATAGTTGCACACGCGCTGCAATGCAAGGGGTGGGCCGCCCCGGGGCAGCAGCGGGCCGGGGCGACGGGCGACAGCGGGCCCGGGCGACGGGCAGGGGCGGGCCAGCACGGCCGCGGGCGGGGGCGGGGCCCGGCGCCCCCGCCCGCGCGCCGTCCGGCTCAGGAAGCCGTGAAGGCGACCTGGTCGACGGTCCAGAAGGCGCTGTTCGTACCGGTGTAGCGGAACTGGAAGCGGGCGGTGGTGGCGCCGGCGGGGACGGCGACGGGGAGGTTCTCGACGGTGTTGAGGTCGCTGCGGTAGGACTTCACCGGCTGCGGGGCGCCGTTGTCGAAGACCACGTAGACGTCACCGGTCTGCGGCCCGTCGATCTTGTAGTTCGTCGCGAAGGACAGCACGCCGCGGCTCGCGCCGGAGACCGGGTAGGCGGGGCTGACCAGGGTGGAGTCGAACTGGCCGGCGCCGTGCGCCTTGTCGTCCCACTCGTCGGAGTCGGCGACGGCGAAGACGTTGCGGGCGCGCACATTGGTCTCGCGGGACTGGCCGAGCTGGGCGGCGGTCCAGAACTCGTCGGTGGCGAAGGTCCAGCCGCGCCACTCGGTGACGCCGCCGGTGGGCATGCGGGAGTTGTCGATGCTCCAGCCGGCCGGCGGGGTGTGGGTCCAGCCCTTGACCGCGGCCGGGATGCCGCTCTCGTCGGCGCGGGCCTGCAGGCCCGGGCGCAGCGCGTCGAAGGCGTCGGGGACGATCTCGTCGATCGGGCGGCCGTCGAGCTGCCAGGCGGGGTCGACGGGGACGCCCTCGTGCTTGAGGACGGTGGGGGCGATGTCGACCGGCTTGACGTCGTAGCGGCGCGTGCCGGGGGCGTAGCCGGTGCCGCCGGCGATCAGGAAGGTCTGGCGCTCGTTGGCGCTGTTGCCGCCGTGGCCGCCGGCGTCGGTGTGGCCGTGGTCGGTGGTGACGAGGATCAGCCAGTCCTCCGAGGCGTACGTGGGGCGGGACCTGACGGCCTGGAGGACCTGGCCGACCAGGGCGTCGGCGGAGTGGAGGGCGGCCGCGTACTCGGGGCTGGCGCCGCCGTGGTTGTGGCCGGCCTCGTCGACCTGGTCGAAGTGCAGGAAGGTGGCGTCGGGGTTGCCGTGGGAGAGGTGGTCGACGGCGTCGGCGGCGGTCTTCGTGTCGTTCTCGCTCTCCTGCAGGCGCAGGTCGGCACGGCCGTTGAAGACGTTGCCGGCGATCGGGTTCCAGGAGCCGATCACCAGGGTGGAGTTGGCGGGGTCGGCGTTCTCCAGGCGGGTGGCGAAGTCGGGGTACAGGTCGAAGCGGGAGCCGGTGAAGCTGTTGTCCTTCACCTGGTGCTTGTCGGGCCACACGCCGGTGGCGATGGTCGACCAGCCGGGGCCGGAGAGGGTGGGGGCCAGCGGGTTGGCGTAGAGGTCGCCGGTGGCGGTCATGCCGCCGGCCATCAGGGCCTTGAGGTTGGGGGCGTCGGCGGTGAGCAGCTTGTCGTAGCGGGTGCCGTCGACGCCGATGACGAGGGTCTTGGCCTGCTTGGTGCCGTTCGGCAGGCCCTGGTACGGACCGCCGGCGGTCGCGGTGGCGGTCTCGGCGGTCGCGGCGGTGGCGGCGGTGGCGGCGGTGGCGGCGGTGGCGGTCGGCACGATCAGCCCGGCGACGGTGGTGGCGGCGGCGAGGGTGACGGCCAGGGCTGCGGTGCGGGTGGAGCGCGGGGTGCGCAACGGATGACTCCCAACTGGTCGGCAGCACGGTGCAGTTGCACCGGAAGTGAGGATGGGCCGGGCGGGCGAGGACGGGCCCTCCGCGAATCCACGGTTGTATGAACAACCGCAGAAATTCAGACCAGACCCGTTATGCTTCCGTGATCCTGCGCCCCGGGGTGCCCGCCCGGCCCGGACGGCGCTCGATAGGCTTGCGCGGTGAACCACCCCATCCCCAGGGCCGTCCCCGAGCCCGCCCGCGCCGGCGTCCCCGAGCACGGCCGGGTGCCCAAGTACTACCTGGTCAAGGCCCGCCTGGAGGAGCTGATCGCCGAGCTGGGCCCGGGCGGGCGGCTGCCCACCGAGGTCGATCTGGCGCAGCGTCACGGGGTCGCGCGGGCGACGGTGCGCCAGGCGCTGCGCGAGCTGCTGCTGGAGGGCCGGTTGCGGCGGCAGGGCCGGGGCACGGTCGTGGCCGGGCCGAAGATCGAGCAGCCGCTGTCCCTGAGCAGCTACACCGAGGGCGTCTCGCGCCAGGGCCTGCGCCCGGGCCGCACCCTGATCGCCCTGGACCGGCTGCCCGCCGACGCGGCGATGGCCCGGCTGCTGGAGGTCCCCGAGGGCGAGCCGCTGTGGCACCTGGAGCGGGTGCTGCGCGCGGACGAGGAGCGCGTCGGACTGGAGTCCACGTACGTGCCCGTCGCCCGGGTACCCGCGCTGGCAGGGGACTTCGACCCCGAGGGGTCCTTCTACGGCTATCTGCGCGAGCAGGGGGTGCGGCTCGGCGCCGCCGACGAGCGGATCGAGACGGTGCTGGCCAGCCCGCGCGAGGCCCTGCTGATCGGCACCCCGCCGGCGCTGCCGATGCTGCTGCTGCACCGCCGCAGCCTGGACGCGGCGGGGCGCCCGCTGGAGCAGGTGCGCACCCTCTACCGCGGGGACCGGTTCAGTTTCACCCTCGCCCTGGGCGCCCCGGACGCGAACTGACCGTCCGGCGGCCGCGGGTCCGGCCGCCGCCGGCAGGGCGTGCAGGGCGTGCAGGGCGTACGGGGCGTGCAGGGCGTACGAAGCGTCCGGGGCGTACGGGTGTCAGCAGGTGCCGACGCGGCCGTTGTACGAGGACCAGACCGGCACCCAGGGGCTGTTGTTGTCGTGCGGGCGGTAGACGACGAAGTTGCCGTCGTTCTGCATGCGCGCCCAGTTGGCGCTGGGGTTGCAGCCGAGGGCGGTGCCGGACCACCACTTGGCCTTCTTGAAGGTGTCGTAGACGACGAAGTTGCCGTCGTACTGCATGATCACCTTGCCCGGGCCGCCGCTGTTGGTGCCGCTGGCCCACAGCGCGTAGCCGGTGTTGGTGTCGTACTCCACGAGGTTGCCGTCGTTCTGGTAGAGCAGCCGGTAGTCGCCGTTGCCGGAGACGAGCGAGTCGCCGGGCAGCAGGCAGTTGCCCCAGTTCATGTGGTCCCAGCCGCTCGGGTTGCGCGAGCAGTTCCACTCACTGTTGACGTCGGCGGAGGCGCTGGTGGCGGTCGTCAGTCCGGTGACCGAGGCCAGTGCCAGGGCGGCGCCGACCAGGGACAGGGCTCGCTTGACCGTTCCGGTGTTCCTCATCGTTCCCCTCGTTTCTGCTGCGGCGCGGTTCCCGACCGGCCGCGGCACGGTGTCGTGGACGGCCGTACGGACCCGGGGCCCGCCCGCCGTCGTGCGGTGGGAGCGGGGCCTCTCGACCCCTGCGTCCATGGCAACGGGATGCGGGCGGCGGCCGGTTCACCGGGATTCCCGCGGCCGGCCGCCGGACCGGGGGCCGGGCGGAGGCCACCGGGCCCGACCTTGTAGGTTTCGGTGTCACCGGCTGCAAGGAGCCGGTGACACCTGGTGGGGAGGGGAGCCCGGCCGGGCAGGAAGGGGACGGACCCCGGAAGGAAAGGGCGGACAGTGGCCACGAGCACGCAGAGCGTGTTCCGCAGCGAGGGCGTACCCGTGACGGAACGGTTCGACTGCTGGCGGGAGTTGGTCAGCCGCACCCGGGACAGCGAGGTGACCAGCGTCCACTGCGACGACTTCCGGGCGGAGATGCGGCGCCTGGAGCTGGGCCCGGTGACCCTCCTGCGCAGCTCCTTCCAGCCGACCCGCTTCCACCGCACCGCGCGCCGGGTGCGGCGCTCGGACCCGGAGGTGTTCCACCTCACCCTGCTGCTCGACGGCGGCTTCACCCTGACCCGCGACACCGGGCGCACCGAGACCTTCGGGCCCGGCAACCTGCACATGCTCGACAGCTCCCACCCGTTCGACCTGCGGGCCTTCGGCTCCCGCGCCGCCCGCTCCCCCGGGGACCTGCGGATCGAGGCCGTCGGCGTCGACTTCCCCTCCGCCCTGCTGCCGGTGCCGCCGCACCGGCTGGAGGACCTGCTGGGCCGCGGCTTCTCCTCCCGGGAGGGCACCTGCGCGCTGCTCTCGGACTTCCTGCTCAACCTCGACCGGCAGGCCGCCCTCCTGGGCCCCGCCGACGCCCCCCGCCTGGGCGGCGTCGTGGTCGACCTGGTGGCCGCCTGGCTCGCCCGGGAGGTGGACGCCGAGGCCGCCGTGCCCGACGACAGCCGGCAACGGGCCCTGGTCGAGCACGTCCGGGCCTTCATCGGACGCAACCTGCACGACCCCGAGCTGACGCCCGCCGTGATCGCCGCCGCCCACCACATCTCCGTCAGCTACCTGCACCGCCTCTTCGGCCGGGAGTCCGGCGGCGAGACCGTCGCCGCCTTCATCCGCCGCCGCCGGCTGGAGCGGGCCCGCCGCGAACTGGCCGACCCCGCGCTGCGCGCCCTGCCCGTCCACGCCGTCGCCACCCGCTGCGGCCTGCCCCGCGCCGCCGAGTTCAGCCGCGCCTTCAAGGCCGCGTACGGCCTCTCCCCCCGCGAGCACCGCCACCGCGCCCTGACCGGGGGCGGTGGCGAGGGCGGGACCGGGAGCGGGGCCGGAAGCGGGAACGGGATCGGGGCCGTCGGCGGGTAGCCGTACGGGCAAGGGCAGCCGTACGGGCGGCGCGGCCCGTACGGACCGGGCCCACGAGCGCGAAAACCCCGCATCGTGAGCACCGGGTGCGCACGAGCGGGCGGGAATCCCGGATCAGTGCACGCAATGCCAAGGACTGTCCACTCAGCGCCAACACGGCGGGGGTGACGCCCTGGCATCCTCCCTGAGGGACACCGCGCAGCGGAACGTCGAGTTCCGTTCCGCGCCGGCGGCCCGGCACGCCACGGGGGAGCGTGCCGGGCCGCCGGGTCCCGCACCGCCCGGCCCGACCGGACGGCCGGCCGGACTCGGCGGGCTCGGCGGGGCTCGGCGGGGCTCGGCCGGTCATCGGACTCAGCGACTCAGCGACTCCGCGACTCAGCGACTCAGCGACTCAGCGACTCAGCGACTCAGCGACTCAGCGGCCGGACTCGTGGGCGAAGACGGCCTGGGCGACCGCCTTCTGCAGCGGGCTCAGGTGCTTGTCGACGAGGGTCTGGTAGTCACCGGCACGGCCGTCGGCCCACTGGCCCAGGCCCGCGACCATGGCCCGGCCGGCGCCGGAGAACGCCTGCACCATGCCGCTGTCCGGGGGCAGGGTGGTCAGACCCGAGGCGGGCGGCGGGGCCTGGGCGCCGACCTGGTAGTCGTCGAAGGCCATGCTGAGGGTGGTGACCAGGTGGACGGTGTCCTTGGGGTCGGCCATGGTGAAGACGGCCAGGTTGTACTGGTTCTTGGCGCTGTCGGTGTACAGGGCGATCTGCTCGCCCAGGCAGCCCTTGGAGGCGCGGATCATCCCGATCAGCCGCGGGCCGACCGAGTCCGGTTCGACGCAGGACTTCATGACGGTCGATCCGACCCTGGTGTAGACCTCGCCGCCGGCCGCCGTCACCTGGGCGGGGAACAGCTGGTCGAGCGGCAACAGGGAGGCGTCCGGGGTGGCGGAGGCCCGGGCCGCGGCGGCGGAAGCCGTGACGGAAACGGACGCGGACGCGGACGCCGTCGCCGACGCGGAAGCGGACGGGGCCGGTGACTCGGAAACGGCCGGGGCAGCGGACGGGGCCGCCGTTCCCCCGCCCTCCTCGCCGGAGGGCCGCAGCAGGGTGAAGGCGCCGACGGTCACCGCGGCGGCGGCGAGGGCGAACGCGAGGTTGCGCGGCCAGACCCGCTGGGGGCGGGGCGAGGAGTCGTCGGGCCGCTGGTCAGGATCGGTGGGGAACATACCGCCGTACCGTAGTGATCTTGATTGCGGCGCTTGACGACGGTTCGATCACAGTGCGGTCACGGTGCCGGGCGCGGTGACGGCGTGTCGTTCGTGTCCTCCCTGGTCCAGGCGCCGGCGCCGAGGCGTCCGGTGGTGCCGAGGTCGAGTTCCGGGACGACCGTGACGGGGGCCGCGTCGGGGGTGGCGCGCACCCGCACGTAGGGGGCGTTGAGCGGTTCCCCGGCACCGGCCTCGGTGGTGTTGCGCCACACCAGGGTGGTGCGGGCGCCCTCTCCCGGGCGCAGGGCGATCTTCCGCGGCGGGTCGTCGGCGCCGGTGCCGGAGGCGATCTCGGCGCCGCCGCGCAGGATCCGCACGCCGTCGAGGGGCTTGTGGTCGAGGTCGAGCGGCTGCACCTGCGGGTAGCCGTCGAGGGTGACGACGGCGGTGCCGCAGTTGCGCAGGTGCAGGCCGACCACGCGCAGGCCCATGGCGGCGTCGCCCTCGTCGGCGTACAGCCGCAGGCCGGAGGGCGGGCAGGGGCCGCCGGCGCCGGGCGCCTCGGCGGTGGGCACGCTGCGGACCTTGAGGAGCTCCGGCTTCGGCGGGCGGGGGTTGTCGGGCTGTCCCGGGGTGGGCGCGCCCGGACGGGAGCCCGACCCGGGCGGGCCGGGCGCGGCCAGGTCGATCCGCCCCTTCTCGGTGGCGCCGGGGGCGAGCCCGGTGACGGTCCGGGTGAGGCTCCCTCCCCCGCCCGACCCGGGACTGCCGAACACCGCCGCGCCGCGGCTCGGATCGGGGCCGTTGAACACCACGGTGTAGTCGTAGGGTTCGCTGTTCGAGTTGGTCACCTCGTACTCGAAGCAGGTGCGGCCGACGGCGGTGATCCGCACCCCGCCCTGGGCGAGCGCCGTCGGCTGCGCCGCGCCGGGCGCGCCCGGCAGCGGGGTGCCGCACGACCCGGGGCTGCCGGAGGCCTCCGGCCCGCCGCCGGAGGCCGCGGTCGTCGCGGTGCCGCCGGAGGTCGCGGTGCCGCAGCCCGCGAGCAGCAGGGCGGCGCCGGCGGCGGCGAAGTGACGGACCATCAGCGAAGGTCGGGGCATGGAGGGCTGGCGCATCGGCCGAGTCGATCACGCCCCGCGCCGGACGGCAGTGAGCCGCGTCACTTCGTGTGCAACAGCCCTGCCACGGTCCGTGCCGGCCTCCTCGCCGGGTGGCGGCCCGCCGTCCTTTCGGGGGTCAGGCTGCCGGTCCTGGTGCCGTAGCCGGACCGGGCGGGGAAGTGGACGGTGCGCACGTCACCGTCGCACTTGTAGGGCCGCGCGGCGCCGGACCGGCAGGTCCACGGCTGCTTCTTGACGGTGTCGCCGTCGTTGCCGGTGAACGCCCAGTTCAGGTAGCCGCCGTCGCCCCGGTTGCGGAAGGTCGAGTCCCCCTGGAACACCCAGATCCGGAACACGTCGTAGCCGGACGGCTCCTTCTTCTCCTTGTCCATGAAGTGGTTGAGCTTGTAGGTGGTGTCGAGCAGCACCCCCTTCATGTCGGCCTTGTACTCGTTCCTGAACCACTCGGTGTCGTACAGGTCGGTACCCACGGTCTTGAACACCATGACGTTGAATCCCGGGAGCTTCGCACTCAACTTCGTCGCGGTGCTCCGGGTGAACTCCGCGTTGTCCAGCTTGTTGAGGTTGGCGGCGTTGTGCATGAGCCTGATCGTGTCGAAGGCGGAGTTGATCAGCGCGGTCATGCAGTTGCCGCCGCCCGGCGAGGCCGGGGTCCCGCAGGTCTTGTCCACGGGGGCCGCCGCGGGGGCTGCCGCAGGCACGGCCTGGGCCTGCGCGGTCAGGCCGGAGACCACGGCGACCGCGGCGACCCCGCAGGCCAGGGCGCGTTTCAGGCGGGACAGGGGTTGTACGTCGGAACCATCCTTCTTCTCGGAGAAGTTGGATGCTAGGCAGCGGAATTCTCCGTCCCGCGGCTCCTGACGCAATCCATATGACAAGATCAAGAAGCCTGACGCCTTTCACGCGCCAACCGGTCCGGTGGGCCCTGCGGACCGGGCTCGACCCCAGTGGCCTGCCTCGGGCAGGCCGGATCGGAGGACCCGCAAGGTGTCGACATCACCGGAGTTCCGCGGCTTCGACCTTGTGCGGCGCGGCTACGACCGCCCTGAGGTCGACCGCTATCTCAGCGCCCTGTCCGAAGCCGGTTCACCGCCACCGCGGCCGGATTTCCCGATCAGGTGGCGCGGCTACGACCGCGAGCAGGTCGACGCGCGCATCGCGGACCTCCTGCGCGGCAGGGCGTAGCCCCACGTCACGGGTTCGGCGCAGGAAGTCGGACCGGCCGACTTCCTGCGCCGTGGGGTGTCCGGCACCCCGGCCGGGCCGGGCACAGGGTCCAGGGGCCCGGGCGAAGACCACCCGTCCGCGTGGCGGTGGCCCCGGCCGACCCGGGACCACCGCAGCCGGCCGCTCAGCGCGACTCGACGGCAGTTGAGGTCCCGCCCGTCCGCACGGGGTGCGGACGGGCGGGGCGACCAAGTGCTACAGCGCGGCCAGGACCCGGGCCCGCAGGGTCTCGTCGGCGATGCCCTCGACGGGCCGCCAGGCGTACCCGGTGACCTCTTCCTCCTGCAGGGTGACCGGCACCGCGCCGCCGGTCCGGAAGAGGAACCGCACGTCGATGTGCCGGTGCTCCGGTTCGCCCTTGGCGGGGTTCTCCGGGATGGTGTGCACGTCGATGTGAAGGGGACCGTCGGCGGCGAGCCCCTCGGCGCCGACACCGGTCTCCTCGGTCAGCTCGCGCAGGGCCGCGCCGACCAGCGTGGTGTCCTCGGGCTCCAGGTGCCCGCCCGGGGGGACCCACGTGTCCAGGACACGGTGGTGGATGAACAGAACCTCCCGCTTGTCGTTGACCAAAAGGGCCCCGGCGGTGACGTGGCCCCGGAACTCCTTCCGGCTGGTCACGTCCGCGTCGCCGCCGGAGGCCAGCAGTTCCAGGGCGACGGCGAGGTTCGCCTCGTCCTCGGGGAAGCGGGAGAGGTACGCCGTGAGCGTGGTGCTGATGTGGTCTGCCGTGATGGCCAAGGGATCTCACCTGTTGTAGAAGTCGAGCCACGTAGCCGCGATGGCTTCGTGAGCCTTGAACGTGAAGTAGCGCCGGGTCCTCTCGTACCTCGCACCCGGCTCAGACAGGAAGGTCCCAGCCCGGTCCGTCCTCGGTGCCGAGCCAGACGCGCTGTGCGGCCGCCGACACGGTGATCCCGAAACCGTCCTGGTGCGGCTCACCGGCCGCCTGCCAGCACTGGACCGCGCGCTCGACCCGGTCCCACAGGCGGACGGGCCCGCGCTGCGTCACGGTCCACCCGCCGCCGGGGCCGGGTGCCGTCCGTGCCTGCGATCCGGTGGACAGGTCCCAGAGGATCTGCCGGGCCCCCACACCCGTGCGGACGGCTGCGGGCGCGGCGAGTTGGGCCACCCAGCCGCCCGTCCAGCTGTCGAGTGTCGCCGGGTCGATGAGGGTCGGGGACTCGTCGCCGGGCAGCAGGTCCAGCGTTGGACGGGGCGGCCGGTCGTGCGGGCGGGCGATCATGAAGCTGGTCTGGTCGGTGAGGAACCGGCCGGTGGCCTCGCCGGGTCCGGTGACGTCGAGCAGCGCGAGGGCGTTCGCACAGCTCCACCCGGAGAGGGTGACCAGGATTCGACCGCCGGGCTTGACCTGGTGGAGCCATGGGAGGGGGATGTACCGAACCGAACAGGTGGCGATGAGCCGGTCGTACCGGCCCCCGTCCGGGTCGCCGCGCAGCCCGTCTCCGACGATCAGTCGAGGGGAGAATCCCGCGGTCCTGATCGCTGCCGCGGCTGCCGCGGCGACCAGGGGGTCGTACTCGATGCTGGTGAGGTTGGCGTCCCCGAGGCGGTGGGCGCCGAGGGCGGTCGAGTATCCGGTCCCGGTGCCGATCTCCAGCACCCGGTGCCCGGCCTCGGCGTCGAGTTGCTGCCACATGCGCAGCACCACGGACGGGAGGGTGGACGACGAGGACGGGATACCGGTCACGGCTTCCCCGGCCGTGTCCTCGGGCCCGATGCGGCCGTCGAGTTGGGTGACCAGCGTCCGGTCGTCGTAGATCCCCTCCAGCCATCCGGGCTCGCCCTCGCGGACGGGGCGGTAGCTGGTCGGAACGCTGCCGGTGACCGGGGCGAAGTGGGTTCCGACGAAGAGTTCCCGTGGAACGGCCCTCGCGGCGCTCTGCCACTCGCGTTCGGTCAGCGCACCGTTCTCGGTGAGCCTGTCGGCCAGAGAGGCGCGGAGTTCAGCCGGTGTGCTCATGTGTCACGGCCTTTCTGGAGCGTGTAGGCCCTGACGAGCAGGGTGTCGGCCGAGCGTGCGCCCGAAGTGGCAGGGGGGAGCCGATCGATGCTGATCGCGGTGAACCCGGCCTCGTCCAGCAACTTCGTCCAGACGTGCTCCTGGAGGACCCAGCGACGCATCGTCGTCGCAGTGCCGTCCGGGGTGCGGGCCGGAATGTCGGCGTGCCGGACGTCCGGCTCGGCGGGCGCTCCGCCGAGGTAGTGGCCCAGGGTGGAGGCGGCGAACAGCCCGCCGGGACGCAGGGCGCGGGCAGCGGCGGGCAGCAGCCGGCGGGGGTCGGCGAAGTCGAGGCCGCCGAAGACGGAGTAGAGGACGTCGTACGCATCCGGGTGCACCTCCAAGTGCTCGACCACGCCGGTGCGCAGGGTGCGCAGGCGCGGCGCGAGGTGACCGTAGAGGTCGCAGGCCATCGCGTGCTGGGCGGGAGAGGCGTCGATGGCGTCGACCCGGGCCGGCTCGTGGTGGGCGACGAGGTGGGCGGCGTGTCGGGCGGCGCCCGCGCCGAGGTCGGCCAGTACGAGGCCGGTGACGTCGCCCAGCACCTCGCTCCCCGGCCCGCCGTCCTGGGCCCAGACCCAGCGGAAGGAGCCGGGGACGGCCCGGTCCGCGTCGGCGCGGGTGCGGCCGTAGTGGTGCCAGAGGTCCGGCATGGCGGCCTGGGCGGGTGAGGTGGTCGTCACCCGGGCCATCCTGGTGCCCGGCGCGCCCGGGCGCAGGGATTCGGGCGAAGACCACCCGTCCGCGTGGCGGTGGCCCCGGCCGGGCCGGGACCACCGCAGCCGGCCGGTCAGTGCGAGTCGTTGCCGGGGTGGCAGGGGCTACAGTTGGCGGCGTCGGCCCACAACGGCAGGTCCACGTCCCAGCCGTCAGCCGCGATGAGCCGGGCGGTGCGCAGCACCGTACCGTCGTCCTTGAACTCGACGGCCGGCACGTGGTGCAGGAAGTAACCGTCGTTGTGGGTCCGGCACAGCTCGGCGTAGGCGACGGTGTCCAGGATGATCGTGTGGACGCCGATGTCCACCAGCGCGCTGGGGCCGAGGCTCAGACGCTCGCCACGGTGGGCCATCGCGGTCAGCAGGTAGGCGTAGCCCTGGCCGAGGACGCGGGCGGCCATGACGGAGTCGTACGGGTAGTCGCGCATCAGCAGGCCGATCTGCTTTCCCCACAGATCGGCGGGGATGTGGTCGCGCACGTTCCGGAGCGGTCCGACGGTCGGGTCGGTGGGCGCAACTGCGGTTGCCATGGTTCCTCCGACTGCTGTTGGGGCACCTGGTGGCGCCGGGCACTGCCCGGCGGCCCTGTGAAAGCTACGGACCAACCCCTCTGGCACTCAAGGAAGTTGCAAAAACTTGCGGCCGCTTCACCTCAGCGTGTCGATCGCGGCGGTGATCAGCTCACGGGCCGCGCTGCCGTGCACAGCCAACCCGGCGAAGCGGGCGAACGTCCGCGCGTAGAGGGCGAGGCCGCTGGGTGCGGTCACGGTGACCTGGGCCGACAACAGCTCCACCCCCGCCTGCCGATCGTCGAAGAGGTTGAAGGTCTCCGTCGGCCACATGGTGCGGGCGGCCGTGAACGGGATGATGCCCAGCGACACCGACGGCATCGACATGGCCCGCAGAGGTGGCCGAGTTGGCTGGCCATCACCTCGTCGTCGCCGATCCGGTATCGCAGGACGGACTCCTCGATGACCGCGACGAAGCGGCGCCCTCCCTCGAGGACGATTCTGGAACGGGCGAGCCGGGCCTCGACTGCGGCCTCCACGTCGTCCGGGGTATGACGGACATCGGCCACGGTGCGCAGCAGGGCGTCTGCGTACTCCCGCGTCTGCAGGACGCCGGGGACGACCCGGGAGGAGTAGGCGCGGAAATGGCGGGTGCGGGTGTAGAGCGGCACCCGGGCTTCCTGCGCCTGGCGCAGGCCCGTACGGGTGATGCGTCGCCACTCGACGTACAGGGAGTCCACCGCCCGGTTGGAGGCAATCAGGTCGGGCGCCTGGTCGTCGACCCCGCAGGCCTCGCACCAGGCGCGGATATCGGAGTCCGACGGGGCGACCTTGGCGTTGAGGATGCGAGAGGTCTTGGCCGGGTGCCAACCGCAGCGGGCCGACAGTTCCCCACCCTTCAGCCCGGCGTCGCGCATCAGCTCGCCAAGGCGTGCGGCGAGGGCCCTGCGGGCGGCCTGGACGCTGGATGACGGGGAGATCGACATCATGCTGCCGTGGCTGGTCTTGACGTGGTCAGACTGTGTAGTTCTCGTGCGGCACGGCCCGTTCCCAGGCCGCCTCGAACGCGGTGGCGCACAGCAGGGCCACCGCCGGGTCGTCGCTGAACGACGGCCCGGCGGACTCCCCATCACCGGTGAAGTGGTTGAACCGCACCGACTCGCTGTCGAACAGCCAGAAGTCATTGCCCGGCAAGGCGATGTGCGAGGCCTGCCGCCGGGGCAGCCACCGGATCTGCTCGCCCGCGGCGATGTTGGTGAAGGTGCCGGAGTACTCGAACCTGATGTACTCCGACACCGGCTCGGACACGATCCGCACGCGCCGGACCTCGACGCCCCGGGCGACGGTCTCCTCGATCAGCGTCAGCCACGGGCGCCACCAGGACGTACGGTCGTCAGGGTCGTGGCGGAAGCCGTCCCGCCACGCCGCGAAGGGCCCGGTCTCCTTGGCCACACTGTAGGAGTCGCGCATCTCCAAGTGGACTGCGCTGGAGCGGGCGGCGGCCAGTTGCTCAGCGAACGTCGGTACCTTCGGCGGCATCGCACGCCTTCCTCAAAATCGGCACCATCCGCGCCGGCAGCCGGACCACATCCTCCGAATCGGGGATGCTGCCGGTCTCCAGACACTTGGCGCGCAGCTTCTCGGCGGCCTTCCAGCCCTGCACGACGATCTCGTCAGCTTCGTCGTCGTACCAGACGGTCGGGCACTCGTCGTCCCCGTCCCCCGTGTTGGGGTCAATCCCGATCAACCGTAGTGCCACGCCGGCCCCCTCTTGCCAGTGGATTGCTCTGACTTGCTCGACAATTCCCCGCTGAACGACCGCCGTCAAGACTCCCGCCGCACGCAGCGACCGCCGGCCCGGTCAGCGTCCTAAATGGCGTTGGCGAGCACCGTGTTCGGGTACATCAACGTAGAAATAGGCACGGCGCGCCTCCCCTTGGTTGGGATGGTGCAGCGAGCGAGGCCGCGAGAGATCGCCGGGCCAGGACGTCGGCGGAGCGACTCGCGCTCGGGGCGCGTCTCCCTTCAGTCTGTCCGTAGCGCTGTGCCGATCCTGGGCAAGCCCCGTGGTGCGGGTCCCGTCCGCGCTATACCTGAACTCCAGTCGGAGGTGGCCCCCAATCCCACCAAGCGGACCTTACCGTGCCGAGTTGGGCATCGACGATATTAAGATAGCGACCCATTGAGCAAAATTGATCACTTTTGATCAAAAATGGGGAGTTCAAAGCTGTCGACCTTACGATCAGAGGATGACTATCGCCATTGAAGGGCCGGGGGAGCCGAAGGAGAACCCCGTCTCGCGAATCATCAAGGTAACCCCCGATATTGCCGGAACTTTTCTGTCCCGGAATTCGGTCAACCGACGCCTGGACATGGGGCGAGTGAGAGCCCTGGCGGAGGCCATTCTCCGCGGCGAATGGAAGTTGACTCATCAGGGAATCGCCTTCGACAAGGACGGCGTACTTATCGACGGCCAGCATCGCCTCCATGCGATCATCGAAGCCAACGCTCCTGTGGAGATGTTCGTTGTCGATGGGCTGTCAAATGACATTTTTCCGGTTCTCGACACCGGTAGGAGTCGGAGTGCAGCGGATACGCTGTTGTCGACAGGCGCGAAGTACCGGCCCCTGCTTTCCGCCACAATCCGTCACGTACTTCTCTTCAAGATGATTCCGAACGACCCTTGGAGTGGCACCCGGGCTTACGTATCGAACGACCGGATCCTGGCCGCGTACAACGAGGATAAAGACAGGTACGGGGAGGCCGTGAGCATCGGTCGCGAGCTTTCGAAACACCTTTTCGCGAGCCAGACGGCGGTGGCGGTGGGATATTTCGTGACCACCGAGGTAGCACCTGCTGCAGAACTCGACGAATGGATCTCGGGTCTCAAGTCGGGCGCGAGTCTGGATCCTGGTGATGCGAGGCTTGCTCTGCGGGAGGTTCCGAGAGAAACGCCGAGACGGAGCTCCTCCAAGCGCAGGATGGAAATGCGGGACCAGGTGGCAATCTATATCAAGGCGTGGAACGCCTGGGTTGAACCAGAGAAGGCCGGAGAATTGCGCCTTCGACGCTTGGGAAAGAGGGAGAAGATGCCGCTGCCGGTCGAGGTAAAATTCGAGCGCTAGGAACGTATTTTTTATCACGGGAGGAGGCTGCGAATGATCACATTCCCGGCCTCCCCCCGTACGACCACCTCTCGCCCCAGGGATTTGGCGACCCGCTCGACAAAATCGCGTGAAATCGACTGCGATGACCCTCCTGAAATCTGCGCGACAATTACTACGGTGTCGGCCTCCCAGGAGGAGCGTACGGCCTCCCAGCCGATCTTTGCGAATGAGGAGGCAATGAACTTCTCTTCGCTGATCCGGCGAATTTCCCGAGGAGAACGCCGCGGCGCCCCGTCTGCCTGTAGCGTGCATCTCTCGATCTCTGCCATACGGTGATCGAGCTGTCGGGCAATAAGGAGGATCTCCTCAGTCATGTCGGCCTCGGATCGCTCGACCGTGTTCGACGGGCTGTCCCGTGACGAAAGTGCGCTGATGTTCCTCATGTTGCTCTCGAGCTCCGGCCAGCTTCTCCGGAAGGCACGTTCCAATCTTTCGCGCGATATTGCCAGGCCATTCGAAGCTTCATTGATGTCAAAAAGGAGCTTCTGCACATCATCCTTGCTGTCTCCGATGATGGCCTGGAACTGACTGAGAGGACTGATGAGGTCGGTAGCTTTCATGCCGATCAGGAACGGGACCACATAGCCTTCATCGACCTGCTTAGAAAGGGCCCCGGCCTCAAAGTTAATCCAAGTGGAAGCTTGATTCTCAGGGGTTGTACAGATGATACCAAAATTTGTCTCAGAAAGCTCGTCGGTGATCTCTCGAACTCCCCTCCTCCCTGCAGAAATATCCAGACTGGAGAGCCACGGGTTAATATATTGAAGAACATCTGGCAACCAGGACCAAAGGGCTTCGGCAGTTCTTTTGGAGCGCTCTCCGGACCAGCTCAGAAATACCTTAATAGCAGCCTCCTTCTATTTTGTTCAAAATGCCTGTTGGTCGAATTATGATCACCCGGACTCGCGCGCCGCCTTGAGCAGAAGCGCCTGTTCCGCCTTGAGCGACCCGTACGACTCGCGAATATAGGAAAGAAATCCGTTTCCTGGATGGCGAATCAGGGTTGATTTGCTTGGACTGGCGGCTTCCCAGTTCGCCAGGAGGGCGTTATAGGTCGCTGCGTGCGCGCAAAACTCCAGGACTACGGGCGGCATTTCTCCCCCGATAATCAGATCACCCCGAGTAGTGACGATCTCTCGCATCCTCTGGGCCGTCGGGGCGAACACCGATTCTACCCACGTATGCCACCGTTTCTCCTCTAGTTCTGGCAGCGGAATCTCATCCAGACCGGAACCAACGGGTAAAATGTAGCGCCTGCGATATTCGCTCCACGCCTTCTCGTTTGTTTCCGCGAGAATGAGAAGCGGACCATAGAGGTCTTTTAATTGACTGCTCACCCGGTCGATTTGCGCCTTCCTCAGAGATCTGCGGGTTTCTCCTTGGTGATTCAGCCAGTAGGCCATTACGGCAATCAGAATGCTGGCACAGGCAGTTACCATTGCTGCGATCATCGGAGTCTCCATGGCGCCGCTTCGCTTGGTATTGAAGCATGGCGCAGGAGATCCCGCCAGCTTGCGCACAGAGATAATCCGACGAACAGGCGAAAGTCGCGAATAATTATTCAATAGGATTTCTCGACTGCCCATTGTGATCTTGCCCGCCTGTCGCAATGATTGCCAAAAGCTCACAAAATATCTCAAACCATCCCAAAGATGCCGAGCCGCCAAGGGGTGCCCCCCGCTGCCCGGTCCGGCCTCACCATTACGCCGGGCGCGGTTCTCTCGGGGCCACCGTCAGGCCGCGCGGCGCGGAGAGCAGGGCGGCTATCGGGTCCTTGGCCGTACCGAGGACCGGTGCTGCCGTCCGCGTTACGCCGCAGTGGTAGGACGTCTCCAGCCCATCCAGCACCTGCTGGGACCTTCCGACGAGCCCACTGCCTGACACTCCGTCCGGCAGCCGTGGTTGATGGGCGCCGGCTGAATTCCCGCCGTCCGGCGGGGCCCATTCCTCGCCGTATCCGGACTTCTTGCATGTATCGCAGAGCGTGCGGGGAGGCGCGAGGAGGGTGGCATGATCAACTGGCCGGGGCGCGAACCCGTGACACCGCGAGGCTGGTCACAATATGCAGCTGACGGGCAGGGGCCCTGAACGCGCCGCATCGGCCTTCGCGCGTTCAGGGCTCATTAGAGAGTCGCTGGCAGGAAGCAAGAAGTGAGCCTTTCGGGGCCCGGAGCAGTGCCGCAGCCCCCGGCGCGTGGGCGGCGGGGGCCGGCGGGGTCAGGCGTCCTCGTCGGGCGGGGTCGTGCGGAGGGCGTTGACGACGCCCAGGGCCACGATGGAGAGCGCGACGGCAAGGAGGACGGCGAAGGCCGTCCCGATCAGGAACCTCACGAGAAGTCCCGCTCCGCGTCGAGGAGAAGGACGAGGAGGTTCAACAGCGTCGAGGCCGGCGCGGTGTTGAAGCGGACGAGGACGCGGCCGTCGATGGTCCGGTCGGTGCCGGCCGAGGGGAAGATCAGGCCGAACTTCCGCCCCCGGTCCTGGACTTCGGCGAGGAGCGTGCTGATGTGGGCGTCGGTGTAGTGCCGGATCCGGGGGTCGGTCGGCAGCATCGGGTGACGGCGGGCCATCACGCGGCGCCGTCCAGCTCGAACCAGACGGATTTGGCACGCTCGTGGGGGTCGACGCCCCAGCGGTGGGTGAGGCCCTCGACCAACTGCAGGCCCCGGCCGGACTCGGCGAGCAGGGAGAGCGGCGGGGTCGCGGGGAGGATCGGGCTCCCGTCCGTGACGGAGACCCGCAGGGAGCCGTTGATGGAGATGATCTCGACGAGCGGGGCGGGGGTGTCCCCGTGCCGCCAGGCGTTGACGAGCAGCTCGCAGAGGGCGAGCTGCGCGTCGGAGATGACGGAGGGGGACCAGCCGACGCGGGTCATGCTGTTGTGGAGGGTCTGACGGGCGATGGCAATGGTGGGGGTGTTGATGTGACGCATGGGAGTTCTCCCGAGGCGTGAGTGAGGGAGGAACCGGCGGAACATGTGTCGCCGTGAGCCAGGCCGGTGGAGAAGGGCTTGGCTGCTCTGCGGTGCTTGCTAGCAGGCGTTACTGACGATCCGTCGGATCGATGTGAGATCGACCATACTCCATCGGAATCACATGTGATCCCAGTTCCGGATAGATTCACCCCCAGGTGGACCCTGCGCACAACAGCGCGGCAGACTTGGTCCACACCGGGCCAGGAAGGTGCCAATGCCGCCACGAGCACACCCGACGCTTCGCCAACTCCGCATCGGGACCGAACTCCGAAAGATGCGCGAGGCTGCCGGACTCTCGACTTCCAACCTGAGCAGAGCTCTCGGTATCGACCGGACTCAGGTCAGCCAGATCGAAGCAGCCAAGGTCGGCGTGAGCCCTGACCGGCTCCGCTCCTTCGCTGCTGCCTGCAAGTGCATGAACGAACCTCTGGTCGACGCGCTGGAAACCATAGTCCTGGACCGGTCCAAGGGCTGGTGGGAGGAGTATCGGGGTACGGTCCCCGATGGCGTCCTTGAGAACGCGGAGCTGGAAAAGACCTCCCACGGACTCAAACTGTGGCTCCTCACGCACATGCCCGGACCTTGTCAGACCCTCAGCTACGCATCGGCCGTCTTCGGGCGCGTCTTCCCTCCCCTGCCTCGGCATGAGGTGGAAGCGCGTACGGCGTTCAGAATGCAACGCAAGGCAGACCTGCGCCGCAACCCGAAGCCGACGACGTTCTTCATCTACGAGTCAGTCCTTTGGACACGGTTCGGTGGCACTCCAACCCTCAAGGAGCAGCTCTCCTCTCTGCTCGAAGACTCCGAGTTGCCCTGGCTGACCGTCCGAGTCGTACCCTTCGACGTCGAAACCTTCCCTGGAGCTGCCGAGAACCTCACCTACTCCTTCGGCGCCGTCCCTGAACTCGACACGGTCGAACGAGAGTCCTCCCAAGGACCCGAATACCTCGATGCCGTCAGCGAGCTGAACAGCTACCGCTACATCTTCGATCGCACCGAAGCCTCGGCACTCGGCGAAACCGACTCTCGCAACTTGATCCACAAGATCGCACAGAACCTATGAAAGGCCCGATATGACGGACACCGAGTGGCAGAAGTCCTCCTTCAGCGGCAACGTCGAGAACTGCGTGGAGGTCCGCACGGTCGCCGGGGCGATCGAACTCCGCGAGTCCGACGAGGGGCAGACCATCCTCCGCACCACCCCCACCACCCTCGCTACCCTCCTCCACGGCCTCAAAGCCGGCGAATTCGACCACCACGCCTAACCGCCCCAACCCCGCAGCGCCCCTCGCCCACCCCGGGCGAGGGGCGCAAGTCGAGAAGCGGAAGACAACAATGCCTGAGTCCACCTGGCAGAAGTCCAGCTACTCCGGCGCAAACAACGCGTGCGTGGAGATCCGTTCGACCACCGGGGCGATCGAACTCCGCGAGTCCGACGAGGGCCACCTCATCCTCCGCACCACCCCCACCACCCTCGCCACCCTCCTCCACGGCCTCAAAGCCGGCGAATTCGACCACCACGCCTGACCGCCCCAACCCCGCAACGCCCCTCGCCCACCCAGGGCGAGGGGCGCAACCACGGCACCGCGAAGGCAAAGGCCCCCAGCCAGGAAGGAAACGGAAAACAACAATGCCTGAGTCCACCTGGCAGAAGTACCGCTGCTCGTCGAAGCCCGGTGGCCGCCCGCCGCACGAGCCCTTGCGCAGCCGCAGCCGCAGCAGCAGCCTTCGCGCCGTTCGCACCTCTTCACGCCGGTGACGATTCGCGCACATCCCATTACGTTTGGCAGTGATCGCGGAATGCGCCCGGCACCCCTGCGCACAGGAGGTCTCATCATGCGACGACTCGTCACAACGCTCGGCACTCTCATCGCTGCAGGGACGTTGGCCGTAGCCGTCCCCACGTCCGCCCAGGCCGCCACGGGCACCTTGACGTTCTACAACGTGATCTTCCCTGACGGGTCGGGCCTTGGCCCGGGCGTGCCGTACGTCGACCCGCCCGCAGGCTGCTACGAAGTGCCGAGGGAGGCGCAGGGGCCGTTGTCGGGCGTGAACAACGCGACAGACAGCGCGGTCCGCTTCTACTGGCGGGAGGACTGCACCAGCCTGCTGTTCAACGTCCCCGCCGGCCGTTCGGTCAGGTTCAACTCGCACCCCCGCTCCTTCATGGTCGAGAGGTAACCGAGGCTCCTGACCGGCCCGACCCCGCAGCGGGGGGCGCCCCCCCCCGGAGGGGGGGGAGAGGGGGGGAGGGGGGGGGAAAAAGAACCGGGGCCCCCCTCAGGTGATCACAGTT
>NZ_JBHVJT010000019.1:57137-80163 GCF_042798815.1 Kitasatospora sp. NPDC057738
ATTGTGGGGGAGGGTGAAATTTACACCCCCTCTCTTGAGGGGGAAAGGGGGAAAGGGGGCTCTGGACAGCCCAAACCCAAAAGCCCCCCTCCCCCACCGGGGGGGGGGGGCGCCGGGCGCTCAATGCCTCCGGGGCAGTCGCCCCAGGAGGCCGTGGCCGCGCGTGGTCTGCCAACGCGACCGCGCCAGCCGCAGCACCGTGTCCCACTGCTGGCGGATCTCGTCGTCCGGCGGGCGCTCGCCGCGCCTGATCCGGTCGAGTTCGTCCCGCACCTCCCGGCCGAGCGCCGCCGAGGCCACGGTGGCGAGCATGGCCCCGAACAGGGCGGAGAGCATGGCGAAGACCGCCCCGATCGCGCCGTAGCGGTCCGTGGAGGCGTTGACGAGGCGCGGCAGGTAGACGCCCATGGCCAGGGAGTAGCCGGACAGCAGGACCGCCGCGATGCACGCGAACGGCACGAGGTCGAGCCGGGGGATCCGGCCTGCGGACAGCAGCCGGCCGCCCCAGATGAGGAAGGCCGCTGTCAGCGGTGCCTCCACGACGTCCGCCACCAGTCCCAGCGGCCCGCGGTCGAGGGTGGCGTGGACCCAGCTGCTCAGCGCGGCGTACCCGGCCAGCAGCGCGATCCATTTGAGGCCGTTCACGGTGTTGCGGACGCTCAGCGGTTCCAGCTCCCAGTCCTGTTCGAACAGGCGCTGGGCGGCCCGCGCGAAGCTCAGCACCGAGACGAGGAGGAAGGCGATCCCGAAGAGCCCCGTGGCGCCCCAGTCGTTGGACGCGGAGAGCATGTCGCGCACGGCTTCGGCGCCGCCCCCGGTGAGGCCGTAGCGGTCGATGACGCGCTGGGCGACGTCCTTGCCGCCGAGGCGGACGACGAGGGCTCCGCACACGATGGCCAGTGGCACCAGGGCGGTGAGCGCGGCGGAGGCCAGGGCCATGGAGCGGTCGAAGCCCACGAGTCGCTGGAAGCGGCTGACCACGCGCAGCGCGAACGCCGGGCGGAGCCAGAAGGTCGCCGTCCTGAGAACGGTCTCGCGGTTGATCCGTGTCGTTTGGCCCTCCGGGGTGCGGCGGTGGTGCGGCCTCGGCGAGGGACGCCGGGGCAGCTCGGCGCGCGAGTCCGTACGGCCCTTCGGGTCGGTACGGCGGATCGTCGCCGGAGTGATCCTCGCGCGGCGGGGCCCGGCCGGGCGCGGCAACCCGCCGGGCGAGTGCCGCCGTCCGCCCGTGCGGGGCGGTGGTCCGGTCACAGCGCGGTGGCGCCCTCGGCGATCAGGAGTGCGCCGATCACGGCCAGGACCAGTGCGGTGACGGTGCTGTTGTGGGTCTCCAGCCACGTCCGCACTCTGCCCAACGGGGCCAGGACACGTTCCCCCGCGGCGATGTGGAGCAGCAGGGGGAGCGCGACGGTGAGGGCGGCGATCGCGGTGAACGCTGCCAGGGCGGCGACGGTGGGGGCCGCTTCCAGTTCGGCGGAGCCGATCGTCAGTCCCGCCGCCCCCGAGAGCAGGACGACCTTCGGGTTGGCCGCCGACAGCAGCAGCCCCAGCCGCAGGGCCTTGGCCGGGGTGGCGTCCGTCAGGGCCCTCATCCAGGCCGGGGTCGCCTTGTCCCCTCGGGAGCGCCACTGCCGGGCGGCGAGGAGCAGGAGGACCGCGCCGAGGCCCACTTTGGTCCACGAGGCCCAGGTGGGGGTCTCCTCGCGGGCCTCGACGACGGCGGCGAGCGCGGCGAGCGCGGACGCCGCCGCGAGGATTCCGGCCGTCCAGCCGGTCAGGAAGGCCGCGGCGGTGGGTCTGGGCCGCGGCGTGAACAGCAACAGGATCGCGGGAACGACCGGAAACGGAGACAGCGCGATTCCCAGCGCGAGCGGTGTCACCTCGCCCATCACGGTGCCCACCGGATACCCCTTCCGTGGTTGGTGGGGTGTTCGGTCATGCGGCCGACCGTCCCCTCGGCCCGCTGGAGCAGGGCGAGGTCGACGCCGCCGAGCAGCAGCACGCCTCCCTCGGTGAGGATGCGCGGGAAGCCTCCCCGCGGGGAGGGGTCGGGAAAGTCGCCGACGCCGAGCATGATGCCAAGGTACCCGCAGGCGGCGGCGATGAGCGGCAGGCTGCGTTCGATCCGGGCGGGCAGCGGGGCGGGGCGACCCGGGCACCGCGCTGCTCGCGACGGACGTGGTGGACCAGGGCCCGCTTCCTTTGTGCCCCCCTCTACTCCGCTCCCCCGCGCCGCTGGTAGAGAACGTGTCGGGACCGTCGGGTGCGGGTCACGAGCCCGGCCCGGTGGAGGATCTGCAGGTGGTAGGAGACCGTGGCCGGGCTCAGGTACAGCCGTCGGGCGATCTCGCAGGCCCGGGCTCCGACGGACCCGGGCCCGCACGGCGGTGCCCGAGGCCCTGCGACTGGTCAGACGGTGAGGAGTTCCGTGGAGGTGGTGGCGGCTTGCAGGGCGTCGGGGTCGGGGACGATGCCGATCCCCGGGCCGGTGGGGACGGTCAGACGGCCGTCGTGGAGGACGAAGGGGTCGGTGATGTCGCGGGTGTAGTAGCGGGCCGAGGCCGAGATGTCGCCGGGCAGGGTGAAGCCCGGGAGCGCGGCCAGCGCCAGGTTGGCCGCCCGCCCCAGCCCGGTCTCCAGCATGCCGCCGCACCACACCGGTACGCCGTTCGCCAGGCACAGGTCGTGGATCCGGCGGGCTTCCAGGTACCCGCCGACCCGGCCGGGCTTGATGTTCACGATCGAGCACGCCTCCTGCCGGATGGCGGTGGCCGCGTCCCGGGCGGAGGTGATCGACTCGTCCAGGCAGATCGGGGTGTCCATGCGGGCCGCCAGCCGGGTGTGCGAGAGCAGGTCGTCGGGGGCGAACGGCTGCTCGATCAGTGTCAGCCCGTAGGCGTCGAGCCTGCGCAGGTGGGGCTGGTCCGCCGGACCGTAGGCGGTGTTGGCGTCCACCTGCAGGGCGATGTCCGGGCCGAAGGTCTCCCGGACCGCTCGCAGCGGCTCGATGTCCCAGCCCGGTTCGATCTTCAGCTTGATCCGGGCGTAGCCCGCGCGGAGGTAGCCGTCGACGGCGCTGATCAGCTCGTCGACGGTGTCCGTGATGCCGACGGACACGCCGACCGCGAGCTCGGTGCGCGTCGCCCCGAAGTACTGGGCGAGGCTGATGCCGGCGGTCCGCAGTTCGGCGTCCAGTACCGCCATCTCGACGGCCGTCCTGGCCATCGGATTGCCTCTGACCGGCCGGAGCAGCTCGGGGACCAGTGCCGCGGTCAGCCCGGGGGCCCGGGACAACCGGGGCAGCAGGAACTCACGCACCACTTGCCGGGCCCCGGCCAGGTACTCGGCGCTGTACGTCGGATCGTCGTCGGCCACGCACTCGCCCCAGCCGACGGCTCCGTCGGCCGTGGTGACCTTGACCAGCAGCGAGTTCCGGTGTTCCTGGGTTCCCAGTGCGGTGCGGAACGGCGCGACCAGGGGCAGGGCCACCTCGCGCAACTCCACCTGCTGCAGCTTCATTCCGATGTTTCCTTCCGTCGCAGGACGTACCAGCCGGACCGGTCGAACCCGTCGATCCGGTAGCCGTTCTCCAGGGCGCCGCCGAGCGCCTGGCGCATCGCGGACCGCCAGCGCCGGGCGGCGGCCGGATCCGTTCGCCGCAGGGACTCCGCGTCCACGGGGGTGACACAGCGCAGTACGCCGCCGGTCGCGGCGCGCGGTACGGGCTCGCCGTTGCCGTCCGCTTCGAGTACGGGTTCCGCCGCGGCCAGGTCCGGCAGCGGTGCCGGTGCGTGCGGCGTCCCGTGCACCGGCCAGCTGACGAACAGCCGGTCGGATTCGTCGCCGTCGTTGATGCCGTCGGCCAACGGCCCGTAGAAGTCGGGCAGGTACGCCTCCGCGACCGCCCCGAGCCGCCGCAGGTTGAAGTGGGCGTTGCGGCGGATCAGCGGGTCGTACGTCCACGAGATCGACGACAGGCCCGCCCGGGCGGCCCACTCCCGCTGGTGCGACTTCATCGCCGCGCCGATCCCGCGCCCGTGCATTCCCGGCAGCACGCCGGCCACGTGCGAGTGCAGGCTGTCGCCGACGGTGCGGAATCCGGCGGTCGCGCCGACCATCGCCGTCCCGAGGTACGCCGCCGCGACGTAGCCGCCGGTGTGGGCGAGCGCGCACATCACGTCCAGGGCCAGCGGTGGCTCGGCGGTGTCCGGGGTGTTCCACACGGTGCGCAGCACCGCGTCGGCCTGCTGGAGTTCGGGGACGGTCCGGAGCGACCGGATTCGGACGTCCGCCCGTTCCGCGCCGGCGGAAGGGGAATCGACCGTGCGACGAGTCTGCCCGGCGGGCCGCCCCGGGCCGTTGGCGTCCGGGCCCGAGTTCACCTGGCCTCCTTCGTGCCGATGTCCGGCAGCCGTAGCCGCAGTTGCAGCGCCAGTGCCAGCCGCAGGTCCGGGTCGTCGATGTCGATCAGCTCGGCGAGCCGGCGCAACCGGTGCCGCAACGTGTTGGGGTGCAGCGTCATGGCCTCGGCGACCCGTGGCACGTCGTAGTGCCCGGCGATCCAGCAGCGCAGTGTCTTCTCGTACTCCGTTCCGTGCCGGGCGTCGTGGTCGAGCACCGTCGACAGGGGCTCCCCGTGCAGGGCGGGACGGTACCGGAGCGCCTCGTGGACGTCCCGCAGGAATATCGGGGCGGCCAGTTCGTCGTGCCGTCCGATCTCCGTCCTGCCGAACGGTCCGCACACCACGTCGAGCGCCTGCCCGGCCTGGCTCAGCCCTGTCGGGACGTCGGCGGGGCCGGGGAGGGTGCGGCTGATCCCCGCCCGCCAGCCGCCGCCCAGGGTGTCGCTCGCCCGGGCCAGCACCGTCGCGATGATCAGCTGGATCACGGGCGCGTCGGACGCCGTGTCGACCACCGCCACGGCCTGACCGTCCAGCGCTCCGGCGGCGGCTCCCAGCCGGTAGGCGGAGAGTCCCATCCGCAGCAGGTCGCCGACGTATTCGGCGGCGGAGTCCGGCGAGACGCCTCGCGCGTGACCGGCCGGGTCGCCGATGCGGCCGATCACCAGCACGGTCGCCGGGGCGTCGAAGCGTATCCCGAACGAATCGGCGAGTTCCCGGGTCGCTCCCAGGCCGCGGAGCAGCCAGCCCAGGCGCTCGGCTCGTTGCCGGCGTTCGGCGTCCGCCGCGAGGCTGACCCGGGCCAGGTGGGGCGCGGCCAGCCGCGCGCCCTCGGCGAGGACGTCCGCCGCCTCCTCCGTCAGGGGCTCGTCGCCCTGGAGCACCCAGATGGTGCCCAGCGCCTCGCCACCGTCCCGGATGGCGATGGCGAGGCGTGGCCGGTACTCCTTCGGCTCGTAGCTCCAGACCGCGGTGTCGGAGCGCAGGACGGCGGCGTACTCCTCGGCGTGGGTCGGGTGGTCCGGCACCCGGCGGCCGAGGATGCCGTCACGACGCGGGTCGTCGACCAGTTGGCCCGGGACCGTGGAGTAGGCCAGCACGCGCATGGACAGGTCCTCGATCGCCACCGCGCCGCCGGCGCGCACGGCGATGTCGTTGGCGAGGGCGAACAGGTCGGTGGACCGGTGCCTGTTCGGCTCGAACACCGGGCTCGTGATCGCGCGCAGCGCGTCGATCAGGGTGTAGAGCTGCCCCCAGGAGATCTCGGCGCTGCGCTCCAGGAGTGCCACTCCGGTCCGTTCGGCCGCCTGTGTCAGCGCTGCCGTGTCCGTGGTGCCGGCTCGCACGACCACCGCCTTGGCGTGGTGCTCGGCTGCCCACTCCAGGACGTCGGCGGTCAGTCGGCCGGGTACCAGGACGATCGCGTCGGTCAGCCCTGTCCCGGGGGCGTCGGTGTCATGGATCGTGGGCGCCCCGACGGTGACGGCCCGGCCTCGCGGCAGTGCGAGCGGCCGTAGGAGGTCGGTTCCCAGGCTGTCGAGCACGACCCCGAGGGTGATCCCGGCGGGGGCTGTCATCGCCGCTCCGATCGCGGCATCGGGCCGTGGCGCTCTCCGGTGGACCCGCCGTCGGCGGTCACCCGTTCACCGGCCGGGAACACCTGCGTCGTTCCGGTCGGCGGCAGCTGCCCCTGCGGACCGGCCACCGCCGGCCGCGGGGTGGTGCGGCCCGCCAGGGGGGTGAAGTGGTTGCTCGGCCCGGCGGCCTTCCGGCGGCTCGGCGGAGTCGGAGTCATGGGGAGTCCTCGTCAGGGGATGGGTCGGGTGAAGGGGGCGCCGATGAGGGACGCCTCGGGGCGGTCGGCGGAGAGCGAGCAGCGGACGGGGCGGTCAGGGGACGAGGTTGAGGCCGGGGGGAAGTCCCAGGGGGGCGGTGTCGTCGGGCTGTCGGACGAAGCGCATCCGGTGGACACCGTGCGTGCTGATCAGGAGGTCGTCGCCGCTGGGGCGCAGGCTGATCAGGCCGCCCGCGCGGAACGCGCCGTCCGGTGCCGGTTCGATCGTCCCGACGAACTCCAGGCCGAGTTCGAGCGTGCCGTCCCGGGTGACCGTCGCCAGGACACCGAGTTCCGGACTGCGGTAGACGGCCGGTGGCAGTGTGGCACCGGCCGCCGCGGGGGGACAGCGCCGGTACTCCGTGGCGCGGCCGGGGCGGTACACCGATCCGATCCTGATCGTGCCGGACGACACCCGCAGCCAGAAGCCGGCGCTGTCCTCCAGGCCCTGCCAGCTGCCGTCGACGGCCGGGGCGAACTCGCCGGCGGACGGCGCGTCGTGGATGCGGATCCGGCCGTTGCCCACGGCGTCGATCCGCAGGGTGAGGCCGGATCGCGGATCCAGCCAGTCCCCCGTCAGCCGGGCGGCGGGCTCGGCGGCCACCGGGTCCGCCGTCAGCGCGACGGGATCGTCCTCGGGCAGCCCGGCGGCCAGCCGGAGCACCCGAGTGGCCAGTTTCGCGGAGTCGATCGAGGAGTTGTTGCTCAGCAGCGCCACGCCGAGGTCGGCGTCGGGCATGAACAGCAGCTGGGACCGGTATCCGGGGACACCGCCGGCATGGCCGAACGCCGGGTGGCCCGCGATCGTCGTGCGGTAGAGACCCAGCGCGTACGGCCACTCCTGCCCGTCCCCGGAGTCGACCTGCCGCAACAGCCCGTCGCGGATGTCGGCGCCCAGGACCCGGCCGTCCTGCAGGAACCCGAACCACGGCGCCAGGTCGGCGACGCTGGTGGCCAGGCCGCCGTCGCCGACCGCGGACTCCTCGGTGTCGGCGCGCCGGACGGCACCGCGGGTGACGTCGTACCCGTAGGCGAATCGCGGCAACGGCTCCCGGCTGTCCTCGCGGAACACGGTCTCGTTCATGCCCAGCGGTGCGAACATCCGGTCCGTGGTGAACTCCCCCAGGGTGCGACCGGTGAGCCGCCGCACGAGCGAGGCGACCAGGACGTACCCCGTGTTGGAGTAGGAGAACGCGGTCCCCGGTTCGAAGTCGACCTCGGTCAGCCCTGCCACGAAGGCCAGCGTCTGGTCCTGGGTGATCCTCGTCAGCGGGCGGCCGGCGATCGTCGCCAGGGCCAGCCAGTCCCGCAGACCTCCCGTGTGCCGCAGACACTGACCGACGGTCACCGGCACCGCCAACTTCAGCTCGGGCAGGTGCGTGCGGATGTCGTCGTCCAGCGACAGTCGCCCGTCCCGGCACAGCAGCAACGCCGCCGCGGCGGTGAACTGCTTGCTCATGGAGGCGATGTCGAACCGTGTGCGGGTGTCGACCGGCGCCTCGAACTCCACGCTCGCCAGCCCCGCGGACGCCTGGTGGATCAGCTTCCCGTCGGTGTAGATCCCGACGGACAGTCCCGGGTCACCCGGGCGTGTCGCCGAGTCCACGACCTCGGACAGTGTTGTTGAGATGGCCATGCGCCCCAGACTCTCAGTCAGGACTGCCCGGAAGGTTTGTCCTGGCAGGCAAAGTCCGCTCGCCCGACGTTGGCCGAAAGGACATGCCCGTACGCCTCCTGGCGTCAGGAGCGTTGGGGGGCGCGACCGTACGCGGCGTTCAACCGGGGCCGGGCGCCGCTGTGCCGAGCCCTTGGTAGAGGACCTGCCGGGACCGTCGGGTGCGGGTCACGAGTCCGGCCCGGTGCAGGAGCTGGAGGTGGTAGGAGACGGTGGCCGGGCTCAGGTACAGCCGCCGGGCGAGCTCCGTCGTGGAGCGCGGCTGGCTCAGCTCGGCCAGGAGCTTCAGCCGTGTCGCGCCGATCAGCGGATGGTCCCGGGCCGCGGGCCGGCAGTCGATCTGCCCCGCGGGATAGACGATCAGCGGGGTGCGCGGGGCCGGCGCACCGGGCGGCTCCCCCGCGCAGAAGAGGGCCCAGTCGACGAAGACGCTCGGCGTGAGGATCACCGCGTCCGCGTCCAGCGTCAGCTGGTGGATGCCGCCGGTGCGCAGGTGCACGACCAGTTCGCCGTCGCGCCATTCCAGGTTGGGGGCCAGGCGGTTGAGGGTCTCGGCGAGCCCGCGTCGGGCGATCTCGGAGGCCCGGGCGCCGACGTCGGCCTCCAGGCGGGCCCGGACGGCGGGCCACGAGGGCTCCAGCGCCTCGTGTCAGAACCGCGCCATCTCGTCGGCGAGGCGGTGCGCGAAGTGGTCCTCCCCGCGGTCGAGGGCCCGCAGGAGCTGCCTGGGCGGCGGGTGGCTGGAGCCGGGGTCCCAGGAGTGGCCGTTGACGGCCTCGGTCAACTCGTAGCGGACGCGCTCCCGCGGGGTCGTCGCGATCTGGTGCAGCGCCGTGTCGATGTCGGTCAGGAAGCCCGGCGGCTCCGGCCGGAGGAAGTCGGGGGCGTACCCGAGGGGGCCGCCCCCGCCGACCACGGCCAGCAGCCCGAGCCGGTGCCGGGACAGCGCGCCCGCGGCCCTGGTCCGCCACGGCGGGGTCAGCGTGCCCGGGCTGAACCCGACGAGGCGGAGCAGGTCCTTGGCGGAGCCCACCGGCGAGACCGCGAACCTGACGTTTCCCAGCCCCCGGGCCCCCAGGCGAATCCGGATCACAGACGCTCCCCCTTTCGCCGGCCCTTTCGAAAGAAATCGAATCATTCGACCGGTCGATCGGCTTGGCGTTTCCTGGATTCACCGCACAGACCGGCCTTGAGAGGAATCCAGGACCCGTGATCATTCACAGGAAGCTGGCCGCGGTCGCGACCGCGGCGGCAGCCCTCGCCATCGGCACCGCGGGTTCGGCGACCGCCCGGACCGCCGAGCCCGCCGCCCAGCACGTGACACCGGCCTCGGCGTCGGCCTCCGCGTCGGCGCCGACCGCGGCGCGGCAGGGCGGCGGTACCGCGTCCCCCTCGGTCCGGGACGGGGAGATCGTGGAGCTCTGGAACTACAACAGCCAGCACTGCCTGTCGGTCGGGGCCGGGAGCACGGCGGGCGGGGCCGGGATCATCCAGTGGTCCTGTTACGGCGGCGCCGAGCAGTACTGGGGCCTCTACCCGATGCCGAACTCCGGCGGCGGCTACGAGATCGTGAACAAGAACAGCGGCAAGTGCCTGGCGGATCCGGCGAGTTCGCCGAACGCCGGCGTCCAGCTGATCCAGTACGGCTGCGACAAGGGGTGGGAGCAGACCTGGTACTTCGGCTCGAACCCGGACACGGGCTTCGCGCAGATCAAGAACCGGGCGAGCGGCCTGTGCGCCGCGGTCGGCGGTTCGAGCACGACGCCGGGTGCGCCGGTCGTCCAGTGGCCCTGCACCGGCGGCTCCGAGCAGCGGTGGACGACTTCCGGGTGACGGCCGCACGGCCGACCGCCGGCGCCCGGTGACCGACGTCTCGCGGCTCCTCCCCCACGGAGCCGCGAGACCCTCCCCGCCCGTCGCCCCCGCGCGGCGCGTCCGCCGACCCGTCCGCGCTCAGAGCCGGTCGGCGTCGACAACCGCCCGGGCGAAGGCCTCGGGTGCCTCCTGGGGGACGTTGTGGCCGACCTCGGGCAGGCTCCGGTGGAGGTAGGGGCCGGTGAAGAAGTCGCGGTAGCCGGCGCCGTCGCCGGGGGCGGTGAACGGGTCGCGGCCCGCGTCCAGGGTCACGGTCGGCACGGCGATCCGGGGACGGGCGGCGAGGCGGCGCTCCAACTGGTCGTAGCGGTGCTCGCCCTCCGCCAGGCCCAGCCGCCAGCGGTAGTTGTGGATGACGATCGCCGCGTAGTCGGGGTTGTCGAAGGCGGCGGCGGTGCGGTCGAAGACGGCGTCGTCGAAGGCCCAGGTCGGCGAGACCTGCTGCCAGACCAGGCGGCACAGCTCGCGGCGCTTGTCCCGGTCCTCCATGGCACGCCGTCCTCGTTCGGTGGCGAAGTAGAACTGGTACCACCAGGTGTGCTCGGCGGCGGGCGCCAGCGGCTCCTTCTGCATCTCGACGTCGGTGACGAGGTAGCCGCTGACCGAGACCAGCGCCTCGACCCGCTCGGGCCACAGCGCGGCGATGATGTCGGCGGTGCGCGAGCCCCAGTCGAAGCCCGCCAGCACGGCCCGCCGGATGCCCAGCGCGTCCATCAGGGCGAGCACGTCCAGGGCGACCGCGGCCTGCTGGGCGTTGCGCATCGTCCGCTCGGACAGGAAGCGGGTGGTGCCGTGGCCGCGCAGGTACGGCACGACGACCCGGTAGCCCCGGGCGGCGAGCAGCGGGGCGACGTCGACGTAGCTGTGGATGTCGTACGGCCAGCCGTGCAGGCAGACGACGACCGGGCCGTCGGCCGGGCCGTCCTCGGCGTAGCCGACGTCGAGCAGGCCGGCCCGGATCTGGGCCAGGCGGGCGAAGCCGGTCCGGGCGGCGGGGCCGGGGGCGCCGACGGGGGCAGGGGCGCCGACGGGGGCGGCGGCCGGTGCAGGGGCGGGGGCACCGGCGGCCGGGGCCGACCCGGCCGGTACGGGGGTTCCGGCCGGTGCGCCCCCGGCGGCCCGGTCCCGGGCCCGGTCCCGGGCCTGGGCCTGGGGCAGGGGCAGGGGCGGGGCGGCCAGGGACAGCGCGGTGGTGCCCGCGCCGAGTCCGACGGCCCTGGTGAAGGTGCGCCTGTCGATCATGCCGATTTCCTCCTCGGTGCGAACGTGCGCTTCATTCCAGCCCGTTGACGCCGCGTCAACGGGCTGGAGCGCCCCGGCGCGCCGCGCGGGGCCCCCGGGACGGCTGGGAACGCGGGCGCCGCCCGGGGCCCGCGGGGCCTGCGGGGCGGGGCGGTGACCTGTTCGGCGGTCGCACGATTGGGTGGCGACCGCTATTGATCCCGCACTGTTCACCGGGGCCTGCTGGAGTGGACGGGCGCCCCACCCCCGTCGCACTCCTCACCCACCGGGCAGGTGAACGACATGACCGACCGCCCCCCGCACCCCGGCCCCCCGCACCCCGGCCTCCCGGCCCGGCCCGCGCTGTACCTCCGCTGTTACCCCGCCGACGCGGCGGGGCTGGAGTACCAGCGCGCGGTGCTGGAGCGCCTGGCCCGCTACCGCGGCCTGCCGGTGCCCTCCGCCTTCCTGGACGACGGGGCGCGCTCCGGCGACCCGCACCCCGCCCTGGAGCGGCTGCTGGAGCGGGCCGAACAGGGCTGGGTGAACGTGGTGCTGGTGCCGGGGCCGTTCGTCTTCTCGCTCGACGACCGCAGCGCCCGGGCGACCGTGCGCCGACTGGAGGCGCTGGGCTGCGCGGTACTCGAACTGCCCGGCCCGGACGTCCCGCCGCACCACCCGCCGGTCCGCGCCCGGACCGCCTGAACACACTGCCCGCACCGCCCGTACGCGCACGGACACACCGCCCGCACCTCGGGAACACACCACGGGAACGCGCCACCGGAACGCACCGCGGGGAGGGCGCCCCGGCGGGTACCGCCGCAAGCCGTCACGGCATGATGTGCCCATGGCCTTCGCACCCCTCCTCGGCGAGCGCCGCGCACCCGAACCGACCGGACGGCCGTGAGTCGGCCCGTCGAGCCGGGATCGCCCGGCGCCGGTTTCGTGTTCGTGGGGCGCCGGCCCGAACTGGACCGCCTGACCGACGCGATGCTCCGCCCGCCCGCCGTGGTCCTGGTCGAGGGCGAGGCCGGCCTGGGCAAGTCCCGCCTGGTGGCCGAGGCCGCGGCCGGTGCCGCGGCGGCGGGCCGCCTGGTGCTGACCGGCTTCTGCCATCCGCTGCGCGAGCCGCTGGCCTTCGGCCCGGTGGTGGACGCGCTGCGCGGCGTCGGCCCGTTCCTGCCGCCCGCCGACCGCATCCCGGCCAGCGCCGGGGCGCTGCGCCCGCTGCTGCCCGACCTCGCCGACCGGCTGCCGCCGCTGCCCGCGGCCGCCGGCGAGGGGACGCCGGGGCTGCGGCTGCTGGTCCAGGCGGTGCGCGCCCTGCTCGGCGCGCTCGGCGAGACGGTACTGGTCGTGGAGGACCTGCACTGGGTGGACGACGCCACCCGCGAGCTGCTCCTGCTGCTGGCCCGGGACGTGCCGGCGGGGCTGGCCCTGGTGCTCACCTACCGGGCCGAGGACCTGGCGCCGGACACCCCCGCGCTGGGCGCGGCCTACCGGCGCCCGGCCGGGGTGGGCGGCGCGCTGATCCGGCTGGCCCCGCTCGCCGAGGCCGAGGTCGACGAGCTGGCCCGGGCGGCGCTGGGCCCGCGCGCGACGGCGGCGCTCACCCGGGTACTGTTCGACCGCAGCGAGGGCCTGCCGCTGGTCGCCGAGGAGGACCTGATCACGCTGTGCGAGCAGCGCGGTGCCGGCGCGCTGACCAACGCCGCGGACCTGGCCGCCGACCTGGAGCAGTCCGAGGTGCCGCGCGGCCTGCGCGACGCGGTGACCGAGCGGCTCGCGGCGCTGTCCCCGGAGGCCTCCGCGATCGCCTCGGCCGCCGCGGTGCTGGGCGTGCCGGCCGGGGAGGACCTGCTGGCCGCCGTGGCCGGCCTCGACCCGCAGGCCGCGGCGGACGGCCTCACCGAGGCGCTGCGGGCGGCGGTGCTCAACGAGAAGCCGCTGGCCCGCTACGGGTTCCGGCACGTCCTGGCGCAGCAGGTGGCCTACCGCCGGCTGCCGGGGCCGCGGCGCGGCGCGCTGCACCGGCGGGCGGTGGCGGCGCTGGGCGAGCGCGAGCCGAGGCCGCTGGTGCAGATCGCCCACCACACGCTGGCGCTCGGCGACCGGGCGGCCTGGCAGGAGGTGGCCGAGGCGGCCGCCGACCAGGCGGTGGCGCTCGGGGACAGCGGCAGTGCCGGCGCGCTGCTGCGCCGGCTGCTGGACGAGCCCGACCTCGATCCGCGGCGGCGCGGGCGGGCCGCGCTGGCGCTGGCGCGGATCGCCGCCGACGGTGTGGATTCGGTGGCCAGTGCCGCGGTACTGACCGCGATCATCGCCGATCCGCGGCTGCCGGTGCCCGATCGCGGCGAGATCCGGCTGTCGCTGGGCTTCCTGATGGCGGTGCACGGCGGGGACCGGGCCGGTTTCGACCGGATGGAGGAGTCCCTCGACGAGCTGGAGCAGCGTCCGGGCCGGGCGGCCCGGGCGATGGTGGCGCTGGCCATGAACGAGCGCGACGGCGCCGGCGAGCGCGCCCGGCAGTGGCTGGAGCGGGCCGAGCGGACGCTGGCCGCGGACCCGGACGAGGAGGTGGCCGCCGCGGTGCGGGCCACCCGGCTGACGCTCCTGGCGCGCGAGGGCGACCCCGCGGTGTGGGAGCAGCTGGACGCGCTGCCGCGCAGCTCGCGGCGGCCGGAGATCGTCCGGCAGACCGCCCGTGCGCTGTACAACGCGGGTGAGATCGCCGTGGAGCTGGGCCACGACCGGCGGGCGGCACGGCTGTTGGAGGAGAGCCGGCGCCTGGCCCGTCGGGCGGCGATCCCCTATCTGGAGTGCTACAGCCGGATCGCGCTGGTGCGGCTGGACGGTCTGGCCGGGCAGTGGGACGGGCTGGAGGAGCGGCTGGCCGCGCTGGGCGCGGAGTTCCCGGACCTCGCGATGGCCGGGGTCGAGCAGGCCCTGCTGCGGGGCCGGCTGGCGGCCGCGCGCGGCCGGCTCGCGGAGGCGCGCGCCCATTTCACGGAGGCGGGCCCGTACGGGGAGCGGGAGTCGCAGGTGACCGGGGCGCTGCGGGCGGCGGCGGGGCTGGCGGGGCTGCAGCTGGCGGAGGGGGACGTCGCGCGGGCGGCGGCCACGCTGGTGCCGGCGCTGGACGCGCTGCGCCGGGCCGGGGCCTGGCCGCGGGCCGCCGAGTTGCTGCCGGTGGCGGTCGAGGTGCTGCTGGCGGCGGGCGACGCGGCGGGTGCGGCGGAGCTGGTCGAGCAGGCGCGGGCGCATCTGGAGGGGCGGGACGCGCCGGCGGCCCGGGCGGCGCTGGCCTTCGCCGGCGGTCTGCTGCTGGCCGGTACGGATCCGGCGGGCGTCGGCGGGGATCCGGCGGGCGCGGGTGCGGAGTTCGTGCGTTCGGCCGGGCTGTGGCAGCGGATCGGGCGCCCGTACGAGCAGGCGCGGGCCGAGGAGCGGGCGGCGACCGTGGCGGCGGGGGGCGACCGGGCGGCGGCCGGGGAGCGGATCGCCGCCGCCGAGCGGGCCTATCTGGCGCTGGGCGCGGCCTCGGACGCGGCCCGCTGCCAGCGGCTGCGGCGGGAGCTGGGCCTGGGCCGGGCGGCCTCGCCGGGGCGGCGCGGCTACGGCGAGCGGCTGTCCCCGCGCGAGCGCCAGGTCGCGGCGCTGGCCGCCCAGGGCGCGGCGAACCAGGACATCGCCCGGGCGCTGTTCCTGTCGACCCGTACGGTCGAGCACCACGTGGCGAGTGCGCTGCGCAAGCTCGGGGTGGGCCGGGCGGGGCTGGGTGAGGCGCTGGCCGCCGCGGACGGGGCCCCGGAGGGCACCGGCTGAGGGAGGGAAAGGGGGTCCCGCCCGCTCCCTCAAGGGGCGGGACCCGGTCCGGGGTCGGCCGTGCCGGTGGTGCCCGGCTCCGGGGTCAGCCGTGCCGGTGGTGCCCGGCGCGTTCGACGAGCCGGGAGAGCCGGGCCAGCCGGGCCAGGCCGGGCCGGCGCAGGCCGCTGCTGCGGCGGGCGGGCAGGACCAGCCCGGGGTCGGGGGCGGTGAAGTGGGTGTCGGCGTAGAGCCGGAGACGTTCGCGGCGGGTCATGGGGCGACCTCCGGGGGTGAGGGTCGTCGGTGTGGGGCGGGCTCCAGGAAACCGGCTGGGCGGGGGCGGGAACAATGCGTAGCGCTACCCAATCCCCCGTACCGAATCCTGGGTACCGGCCGCTCGCGCGCCTCGGACGGACCGTCAAGCGGTGTTGCCCCAGGCGGGTGAAAGAACCGTCCGGCAGGCGTCGACGCCCGTCCGCGCAGGTACGTGGTTCTGCTGTTCGTGTCACCTCCCGACAGCGAGGTTCCCGTGTCACCTGTCCGACGAGTGCGTCCGCGCCCGCCGCACGTCCTGTCCGCGTTGCTGGCGGTGGTGCTCGGTGCGGGCGCCGCCGCCCTGAGCGTTCCGGCCCCGGCGGCCTCGGCGGGGCCGCCGCAGGCCGTGCGGGCCCGGCCGGCGGCGAACGCGGCGGAGCGACCCGCGGCGAAGGCGGAGGGCAGGGCGGCGCGGCCGAAGCCGCGCGGGGCCGGGACGCAGCGCCCGATCGGCCCGGACCCGGTGGTCGACCTGCTGGCGCACGGCAACCTCACGATGGCCTCCAACTCGGTGCTGACCTGCGACGACAGTGACGGCACGGTCTGCTCGGACACCGAGGGGTCGAACAACGGCCGGACCAAGTTCGTCAAGGTCGACCCGAACGCGCCGGGCCCCAACGCCTCCTCGGCGCAGCTGCTGCTGCCGGCCGGGGCGAACGTCCTGTCGGCGCGCCTGTACTGGCAGTTCAACCCGACCGGGACGAGCACCAACGGCACGTCCGGGGACATCAACCTGGGCAACCGGGTCTCCTGGAAGGTCCCGGGCGCGAGCGGGTACCAGCAGGTGAGCGCGGACACCTACGACTGGTTCGACCAGATGGTGGGCGGGAACCCGCCGGAGCCGCTGCTGGCCGCCGGGGCGGTCAAGGACGTGACGGCGGAGGTCAGGGCGGCCGGTGCGGGCAGCTACACCGTCGCCGACATCCAGGCGTGCAGCGGCCGTTCCTCCGCGCAGAACTTCGGCGGCAACAACGTGGGCTGCTGGGGCGGCTGGTCGCTGGTGGTCGCGTACGAGGACACGGCGGAGCCGCTGCGCTACCTCCAGGTCTGGGACGGCTACCAGCTGCTGCGCGACCCCAACAACTCGACGACCCTCACCCTCGGCGGCATCCGCACCCCCGCCACCCAGGCCCCGCGGGCCGTCATGGGGATCACCGTGGGCGACGGTGACGCGCCGATCGCCGGGGACTCCCTGGCCGTCGGCTCCACGCCCACCGACCTGACCCTGCTGCCGATGCCCGGCCCCACCGGGATCGGCACGGACAACGCGTTCACCAGCCGGATCGACCACGTCGCGACGGACGGCACCGGCACCAACATCACCACCCGCGACCCCGACCCGGTCAACAACTACGGCTACGACGCCCGGATCATCGACGTGACCGGCAAGATCCCGGCCGGCAGCGAGCAGGCGCTGGTCCGCATCAGCGGCGCCGGCGACGCCCTGGAACCGCAGGCGGCCTGGCTGGCCCTGGACGCCCTCGAACCCGACCTGCGGATCACCAAGGCCAACACCCCGCCCGGCAGCCCCGACGACAACCCGCCCGGGCTGGTCGGCCCCGGCGAGACCATCACCTACACCTTCGCGGTGGCCAACCGGCGCCAGGACGGCACCAGCACCGACCTCGACACCGCGACCGGCGTCACCGTGACCGACACGATCCCGGTCGGCACCACCTTCGTCCCCGCCTCCAACCCGGCCTGCCAGGCCAGTGGACAGACCGTCACCTGCAGGGTCCCCGACCTGCCCCCGGGCGCCGAGGCCAACGTCGCCTTCCAGGTCACCGTCGACGCCTCCACCGCCGTCGGCACCCACCTCGACGACACGGCCACGCTCCACTTCCGGGGCAGCCAGACCCAGCGGGCCCAGGAGCGCACCAGCAACACCGTGCGCAACACCGTCGCCGCCGTGCCCGGCTACACCATCGTCAAGACGGCCGACCCGACCACCGCCAAGCCCGGCGACACCGTCCGCTACCGGATCCAGGCCGCCAACACCAGCCGGACCGACGCCCCCGGGGTGACCCTCACCGACGACCTGTCGGGCGTGCTGAACTCCGCCGCGTACAACAACGACGCCACCGCGGACCGCGGTCAGGTCCAGTTCGCGGGCACCGCGCTGACCTGGAGCGGGGACCTGCCCGTCGGGGCCACCGTGACCATCACCTACTCCGTCACCGTGCGCTCCCCGCTGGCCGCCGACGCGGTCCTGCGCAACGCCGTCTCCTCCGGCACCTACGCCAACAACTGCTCGCAGGGCTCGACGGACGCGCGCTGCCGCACCGAGGTCCCGGTCACCGTACCCAGCCCCAGCCCGAGCCCGACGCCGTCGCCGAGCCCCAGCCCGAGCCACAGCCCGAGCCACTCGCCGCACCCGACCCACAGCCCGGGCCACAGCCCGACCCACGTCCCCCCGCCCGACCACGGCCACGGCGGCCAGCTGCCCGAGACCGGTAGCAACGCGGCCCGGCTGCTGCCCGTCGTCGGCCTCACCGCGCTCGGCGCCGTCACCGCGGGCGCGCTCCTGCTGATCCGCATCCGCCGCGCCCGCCGCACCCGCTGAGCCCCGTCACGACCGCACTCCCCCGGCCGCGCCCACGCCTCGCGTGGGCGCGGCCTCGCGCTGCCGGGACGGGCTCCGGCCGGCAGGGGCCGCCCCCGGGAACGCCCCCGACGGGGTGTCAGCCGCGCGGGGCGGTGTCCAGGGCGCGGGCGTCGGCGGCGATCAGGCGGGCGCGGTCGGCGGGGACGGTGCGCCCGGCCTGGTCGTCGGCCCACTGGGCGAGCGGCCGGTACTGGCCCTGGCCGAGCATCACGGTCAGGGTGGCGACGGCGTTGCGGTCGGCGCCGGAGGTGAGCACCAGGGCGGCCAGGCCGGTGGGGGTGGCGGCGAGGGTGAACTCGGTGGTGGTCTCGGCGCGGCCGCCGGGGCCGGTGGCCTCGGCGCGCAGGGTGTGCCTGCCGAGCGGGAGGGCGGCGGTGTCCAGGGCGGTGCCGGGCGCCAGCTCCTTGCCGTCCAGGGTGAGGCGGACGGTGTCGGCGCCGGTGGCCTGGACGGCGGTGACCGGCTGCTGGGCGCGGTCCAGGGTGGTGCCGGCGGTCGGGGAGGTGATCGCCACGGTGGGCGCGACGGGGCGGACGGGGTTGCCGCCCTGGAGCCAGGCGCTGTTCCAACCGGCCAGCTCCGCCGGGCGGTTGGTGATGACGCCGTCGACGCCGGCGGCCTCCAGGGCCTTCCAGCGGGTGGCCGAGTCGACCGTCCAGACGTTGACCGCGACGCCGGCGGCGTGCAGGTCCTTCACCACGGCCGGGCGGGCGGCGAGGCCGCCGTCGGAGGGGTTGTAGGCGGACAGGCCGAGGTCCTTGGCGACGGCCACCGGGTCGGCGTCGAGGTCGCCGCGCAGCAGGCCCAGGGGCAGTTCGGGGGCCAGTTCGCGGGTGTACCGCAGGGCGTCGACCTCGAAGCTCTGGACGAAGACCCGGCCGGTCATCCTCTGGTCGCGCACCTCCTGGACGATCCGGGCGACCTCGTCGCGGCTGTGCTTGCCCTTGATCTCCAGCAGCAGGTTGCCGCCGCGGGTGCGCAGGTCCTCCAGCTGGGCGGCCAGGGTGGGGACGCGGGCGCCGGCGTAGACGGGGCCGAACCAGGAGCCGGCGTCCAGGGTGTCGAGCTGGGCGGCGGTCAGGTCGCGGATGCGGCCCTTGCCGTCGGTGGTGCGGTCGACGGTGTCGTCGTGCAGGACGTAGGGGACGCCGTCCTTGCTGGGCTGGACGTCGTTCTCGATCCACTCGGCGCCGCCGCGGCGGGCGATCTCGTCGGAGACCAGGGTGTTCTCGGGGGCGGCGGAGGAGGCGCCGCGGTGGGCGAAGACGGTCAGCGGGGCGCCGGCCGGGCGCAGCCGGCCGGCGGGGGCGAGGGCGGTGACCTTGAGGTCGTCGAAGGAGACCTTGGCGCCGTTGACGACCAGGGCCTGGCCGCCGTCGGCGCTGCGGGCGACCTGGGTGGTGCGCATGACCTCCTTGCCGTCGAAGATCCAGCGGGCGGTGGTGCCGTGGACCTCGACGGCGATGCGCACGTCGCGGCCGGTGCCGGCGGCGGTGGGGGCCGCGGCGGTGTCGGTGACGTTCCAGGCGTTGGCGGGGGTGCGCCGGGCGAATTCGAGGCCGTTGGCGGCGGTGGTGCCGGTGCGCATGGTGGCGATGGACCAGGGGGTGGCGCCGGAGGCGGGGACGTCGAGGCCCAGGGCGGTCCAGCGGGCGCCGTCCTGGACGGTCTCGAAGCGGGCGGTGGCCTCGATGCGGAAGTCGTCCAGGTGGCGGCCGAAGGTGATCCGGCTCTGCTGGCCGGAGTTGGCGGAGGTGCCGACCAGGCGGCCGCCCTCGACCTTCCAGTCGCCCTCGACGGCGGCCCAGCCGGCGGGCAGGGCGGGGGCGGTGAAGGTCTCGTCGACGACGACCTCGCCGGGGGCCGGGGCGGCGCCGGCCGCGGCGGGGGCGGCTTCGGCGGAGACGGCGCTGGGGGCGTTCAGGGCGACGGCGGTGAGGCCGAGCGAGGCGGCGACGGCGGCGGCGAGCAGGCCGGTGCGGCGGCCCGCGCGGGGGCGGTGACTCTGTGTCATGCGCGGCAGGCTAGGGGCGGTTGCCGAACCGGATGTCACGAGTCCGAAAACCGTTCGTGACCATTGCGCGTGCGGTTCGCGAAGGTGGCGCGTTCCTTGCCCCGTTCGGCCGGTTCGTTTCCGTACGGGCGCGGTGGGCGGGTCGGGGGACGGGTGCGGCGGGGGGACGCGCGGTGGGGGCGGGCCGGCCGGACGGTCGCCCTGTGCGACGGGAGCGGCTGCCTCCGATGCGCCGGGGGGGCGTGGGGGGTGGTCCGGGAAGGGGGGTGGGGGGATGGGGACGGGGGGGGGACGTGGGGGGGGGGTGGGCCGTCCGGACGTTCTCCTTGGGAGAGGGGAGTGGTTCCCTCCGGTGCCCCGCGCCCCCCCCCCGGGCCTACCGGACGGGCGGCCGCGGCCGCGGTCGAGGGCGGGTCAGTAGCGCAGGACGGCGGCGATCCGGTCGCTGTCGGCGAGGGTGCCGTCGGGGACGAAGCCGACCTGGCCGCCGGTGTCCAGGGTGCGCTCGATCACCTCGTCGACGATGTCCTCGCGGGCGCCGGGCTGGTCGGCCTCGGCGGGCACGAGGTGCTCGCCCTCGTCGCGCACGGTGGCGCGGTAGTTCTCCTCGACCACCAGGCGGGCGACCCGGCCCTCGCCGACGGTCCGCCAGACCTCGTCCAGGCCGGCCGCGAACTGCTGGGCGCCGCGGGCCTTGTCGAGCTGGGCGAGGTGCTCGGCGACCTCCTGGTCGGCGTGGGCGCGCACGGCGGGTTCGACCACCTTGCGGACGGTCTCGGCGTCGGCCTGGGCCAGGCCGCCGTGCGGGAGCTGCGCGGTGGACTCCTTGGCGATCGGGCCGACGGCGTCCAGCAGGGCGAGCGCGGCGGCCTCCCCGACCACGTACAGCGGGCGGGGGGCGGCGGCCAGCAGCTTGCCGACCTCGGTGTCGGCCTGGCGCAGGAAGGTCTTGGTCGCCTCGTCGCGGAAGGTGCTGGGCGTGTCGCCGATCTGCTCCTGGCGTTCGGGGTCGGGGTTGTCGAAGACGCGCACCAGCGGGAAGCCGCGGCCCTTCTCCTCGGCGACCCGCTCCTCGGTGCCGCCCCAGAGCACCACCTTGTCGGCGGCGACCGCGAGCACCCAGAACGGGCGCTCGGCGGCGTGCGCGGCGACCAGGTTGCGGGTGAGGAAGGTGTCGGACAGGACCACCCGGGCGGGGGCGGTGCGCCCGAGTGACCAGACCTGGTGCTCGCCGGGGGCGGCGAAGATCGCCAGGCCGTCCTCGGCGTGCACCAGGTCGACCTCCGTGTGGGCCCGGTCGAGCTGTTCCAGCACGTCGATCCGGTCGGCGCGGGAGACCTCCGGGTCCGCCTGGACGCGCTCCTTCGCCTCGGCCAGCAGGTTGCGCAGCCGGACCGGGTCCTGGGTGTTGTCCGGCTCCCGGCGGTGCGTGGGCATCAGGATCGACACCACCGGATAGGGCCGCGGCCGGCGCAGCTCGGCGAGGACGGCGGGGCTGAGGTCGGGGCGCATGGAGACCCTTTCCGAAGGCGGTCGGCCTTCTTTCGTGGACGCGCGAAGCCTGGCACTGCTGCCAAATGTCGTCAATGTACCTATTTGCGGCTTCTGCGGCGCGCGAGCACGGCCCGGGCGGGGGTCTGGCGGTGCGGTCGGGCGGGGGCTTCGGTGCGGTCGGGCGGCCCGCCGGCGCCGTCCGGAGTCGGGCGGCGGCGTCGGCGGGACGCGGTCGGGAGCGGTGGGGCCCGGTCGGGCCCGGTGCGACGCGACCGGTCAGGGCCGTCGGGACGGCCCGGGGGCGGTCAGAACTGGACGTCGGTGCAGGAGTAGAAGGCGTTGCCGGTGTCGGCGATCTCCCAGACGGCGACGATCACCTGGTGGCCGGTGCGGCCGGTGGGCAGGGTCCCGGTGTGGGTGGTGGTGGCGGCGGGCTGGCGGCCGTTGTAGGGGACGGTCAGGAACGGGGTCAGGTCCAGGGCGGACCGGGTGATCGGCTGGCTCGCGCTGTAGCCGGGCTTGGTCAGGTAGTACTTGAAGTTCGTGGTGGAGTGCCGGGCCTCGATCTCCCAGGTGAAGGTGAGCTGCTGGCCCGCCGTCACCCTGGTGGTCGGCCAGGCGCCGCCGCGGGGGTTGTCCAGCGGGGCCCAGCGGGCGTCCCCGCCGGCGCAGATGGTGCCGTCCGCCGGGCCGCGGCCCGGGAAGCCCTTGGGGCCCTCGACGCTCTGCGGCTCCCACTGGATGTCGCCGCAGTCCCACGGGACGGCGTTGGCGCCGCAGAGCGCGGAACGGCTCGGCGGCAGGTTGATGAAGCCGTGCGACTGGGCCGGCAGGGCCGCCGCGATCGGCAGGGCGATCGCGGCCGCGGCGGCGGCGATCAGATGGCGCTTGCGCATGGTGCTCCTCCGTGGGGGTGGATGGAGTGTGCGCCCGGCGCGGGGCGTGCGCGTGCGCGTGGGGGTGCGCACGGCGGCCTGCCCGAGACATGGCATGCCCGCGCCAGACCGGTTGCCCGACACCGTAGGAGCTGCCTTCCCCTCGCGTCAATGGTCTGAACCATTTACGCCAAAGCCTTGCGAACACTGGGCGCCGCCCGACGTCTCGCACCCGGCACCCCACTCGGACCCACCTGGACCCACCCGGGGCCCACCCTTGGAAGATTATTTGCACAAGCGCTATACAAGCCCTAGCCGATATTTCAGTTCATGGCTTATCCTGGACCCAGCCACATCTGCAAGGAGGCCAGGCCCCATGACCGCCACGGACCCCGCGCTCACCGCCCTCGCCAGCGGCTGGAACGCCCTGTCCCTCCTGCACGGCCGGATCGAGTCCCACATCGAACGCGCCCTGCAGGCCGAGCACGACCTGAGCGTGCGCGAGTACTCGCTGCTCGACGTGCTCAGCCGCCAGCACGACGACGAGGGCGGGCACCTGCAGATGAAGCAGGTCGCCGACGCGGTCGTGCTCAGCCAGAGCGCCACCACCCGCCTGGTCACCCGACTGGAGGACCGCGGCCTGCTGGCGCGCTACCTGTGCCCGACCGACCGCCGCGGCATCTACACCAACGTGAGCGAGGACGGGCTGAAGCTCCTGGAGCGGGCCCGGCCGACCAACGACGCCGCCCTGCGCGAGGCGCTCGACGAGGCCGCCCGCAACCCCGAGCTGACCTCGCTGGTCCGCGCGGTCGAGGCCGTGGACGCCGCCTCGCCCGCCCGCTGACCCCGGCCGGCCCCGCACCCGCCGCTCCCCCCGGGCCCGGGGGGGGGGGGGGGGAAGCACGGGGGGC
>NZ_JBHVJT010000019.1:80173-85393 GCF_042798815.1 Kitasatospora sp. NPDC057738
GTGGGGGAGGAGGCGCGGCCGCCCCCCCCCTCCCCCCCCCCCACTCCACCCCTCCCCCTCCCCCCCCCCCCCCCGCTCCCCCTCCCCCCCAACCACCCACCCGCGTTGCCGCCCCCCCGGGCCCGGTCGCGCTTCCCGTCCGCCCCACCCCGTTGCGCATGCAACCCATGGCGCATGCAACCTGTGCCGCGTGCAACCTATGGCGAATGCCCCATACCCTCGCTTGCACTTATCGCGCGTCTGCAACTATTGTTTAAGCACGCAAGGCGCTAGCTCAAGCAATCACAGAAGGGTTCGGGCCCATGCCTCTCGCTCTCATCGCCCTGGCCATCGGCGCATTCGGGATCGGGACCACCGAGTTCGTGATCATGGGCCTCCTGCCCCGGATCGCCGGCGACTACGGCGTCTCCATCCCCAGCGCGGGCCTGCTGGTCACCGGCTACGCCCTCGGCGTGGTCGTCGGCGCCCCGCTGATGACCGCCCTCGGTACCCGGATCGGCCGCAAGACCATGCTCATGCTGCTGATGGGCCTGTTCACGGCCGGGAACCTGCTCTCCGCGTTCGCCCCGTCCTTCCCCGTGATGCTGGCCGGGCGCATCGTCACCTCACTCGCCCACGGCGCCTTCTTCGGCATCGGCTCCGTCGTCGCCGCCGACCTGGTCGCCCCGCAGAAGAAGGCCGGCGCCATCGCCACCATGTTCACCGGGCTGACCGTCGCCAACATCGTCGGCGTGCCGCTGGGCACCTTCATCGGCCAGGCCGTCGGCTGGCGCGCCACCTTCGCCGGCGTCGCCGCGCTCGGCGTGCTCGGCCTGCTCGGCATCGCCCGGCTCGTACCCGCCATGCCCCGCGCCGAGGGCGCCCACCTGCGCCGCGAGCTCACCGCCTTCCGCAACCCGCAGGTGCTGCTCGCGATGGCGATGACCGTACTCGGCTTCGGCGGCGTCTTCGCCGCGATCACCTACATCGCCCCGATGATGACCAACGTCACCGGCTACGCCGAGGGCTCCGTCACCTGGCTGCTGGTGCTGTTCGGCGTCGGCATGTTCCTCGGCAACCTGCTGGGCGGGCGCTACGCCGACCGCAAGCTGATGCCGATGCTCTACACCACCCTCGGCGGGCTCGCCGTGGTGCTGGCGCTGTTCACCCTCACCGCCCACAACAAGGTCGCCGCCGCCGTCACCGTCCTGCTGGTCGGGGCCCTCGGCTTCGCCACCGTCCCCCCGCTCCAGAAGCGGGTCCTGGACCAGGCCCACGGCGCCCCCACCCTGGCCTCCGCCGTCAACATCGGCGCCTTCAACCTCGGCAACGCGCTGGCCGCCTGGCTCGGCGGCATGGTCATCACCGCCGGTCTCGGCTACACCGCCCCGAACTGGGTCGGCGCCGTCCTCGCCGGCGCGGCCCTGCTGCTGGCCTTCTGGTCCGCCGCCCTGGAGCGCCGCACCCCCGGGCGGGTGACCGCGGCCGCCGCCCCCGCCGCCGCCCCCGTCCCCGCCCACCACTGACCCCGCTCCCCCACCCCGGAGAAGACCTCATGAGCACCACCACCGCCGTCGCCCCGCTCACCACCGCCGACGCCGAACTCCTCGTCGACGCCGCCCGGACCGCCGCCGAGGCCGCGGGCGTGACCGTCAGCGTCACCGTCCTGGACGCGGGCGGCCACCTGCTCGCCTTCCGCCGCGACGACCGCGCCGTGCTGATCTCCGGCGAGACCAGCACCCGCAAGGCCTACACCGCCCTCCAGCTGAACGCCCCGACCGCCGACCTGGTCGACCTGGTCAAGCCCGACGGGCCGTTCCACTCCCTGCCCACCGCGCTGGACCGCCCGCTGCTGTTCATCGCCGGCGGCATCCCCGTCCACCGCGACGGCCGGCCGATCGGCGCCATCGGCGTCGGCGGCGGCGCCCCCGAGCAGGACCACTCCTTCGCCGCCGCCGCACTCGACCGACTCGCCCGGTGAGCACCGCCGCCCGGCCCCTCCGCTCCGCCCCCACCGACCGCACCGCCGCCCGGCCCCTCCGCTCCGCCCCCACCGACCGCACCGCCCCAAGGAGACAGCGCATGACCACCCCCGACATCCCCACCGTGAAGCTGAACAACGGCGTCGAGATCCCCCAGCTCGGCTTCGGCGTCTTCCAGGTCCCCGACGAGCAGACCACCGCCGCCGTCGCCTCCGCCCTGGAGGCCGGCTACCGCAGCATCGACACCGCCGCCGTCTACGGCAACGAGACCGGCGTCGGCCGCGCCCTGGCCGCCTCCGACGTGGCCCGCGAGGACCTGTTCGTCACCACCAAGCTGTGGAACGCCGACCAGGGCCACGACGCCACCCTGCGCGCCTTCGACGCCAGCCTCGCCAAGCTCGGCCTGGACCACGTCGACCTCTACCTGATCCACTGGCCCACCCCGGCCCGCGACCTCTACCCCGACTCCTGGCGCGCCCTGGAGCGCCTCGCCGAGGAGGGCCGCATCCGCGCCGCCGGCGTGTCCAACTTCCAGCCCGCCCACCTCCAGCGCCTGCTGGACCACAGCTCGCTGGTGCCCGCCGTCAACCAGGTCGAGCTGCACCCCGGCCTCCAGCAGGCCGAGCTGCGCGCCTTCCACGCCCGGCACGGCATCGCCACCGAGGCCTGGAGCCCGCTCGCCCAGGGCGCCGTCCTGGACGACCCGGCGATCACCGCGATCGCCGCGCGCACCGGCAGGTCCCCCGCCCAGGTCGTGCTGCGCTGGCACCTGCAGCTCGGCAACATCGTCATCCCCAAGTCGGTCACCCCGGCCCGCATCCGGCAGAACCTCGACGTCTTCGGCTTCGAGCTGACCGAGCAGGACATGGCCGCGATCGCCGCCGGCGACCGCGACCTGCGCACCGGCCCGCACCCGGACCAGTTCAACGCGAGCTGACCCCGCCGGCGGCCGACCGGGCACGGGCCCCGCACCGGATCGCCCGTACCGGGCAATTTCCGCCGCGTCCCGCGGCCGGATGCGCCCGGGCGGGGCGCCGGTGTGGCAGGCAGGGGGACGACGGTCCAGCGGCCGTCGTCCCCCTACGGCCGAACGGAGCCCCCATGCGCCGACGCCGCGGCGTCCTGCTGACCGCCGCCCTCCTGGCCCAGCTCGCCGCCGGACCCTCCCACGCGGCGGCCCCCGCCCCGCACGGCGGGCAGCCGGACGGCCAGCGCGGGGTGGTGCGCAGCGGCGACGCCCCGCTGGGCGGCGCCGAGGTGACGCTCTACCGGGCCGGGGACGGCGCGGGCGCCGCGCCCCGGGTGCTGGCCCGCGCCCGCAGCGGGCGGGACGGGCGCTTCGTCCTGGACTACCGCCGCCCCGGGGACCCGCGCGCGGTGCTGTACGTGCTCGCCGATCTGCCCGGGCCCGCCGGCGCGCGGGGCGGGGACGGGCAGGGCCCGCCGCAGGGGCCGGTGACGCTGGCCGCCGTGCTGAGCGGGGCGCAGGCCCCGCCCGAACTCGTCGTCAACGAGCGCACCACGGTGGCCGTCGCCTACGCCCTGGCCCGTTTCACCGGCCCGCGGGGCGTGGCCGGCCCCCGTCCGGGGCTGCAGAACGCCGCCGGGATCGCCCACAACCTGGCCGACACCGGTACCGGCGGCATCGCCGCGACGCTCGCCGACCCGCCCAACGGCGCCCTCACCTCGACGATGGCGGAGTTCAACACGCTCGCCAACCTGCTCGCCGCCTGCGTCACCGGCGGCGCCTGCGAGCAGCTGTTCGACCTGGCCCGGCGCCCCGGCCGCGAACGGCCCCGCGACACCCTGCGGGCCGCGGTGGACATCGCCCACGACCCCGGGCACAACGCCGCCGGGCTCTTCGCCCTCGCCGACACCACTCCCCGCTACCGGCCGGCCCTGCCCGCCGCCCCCGAGGCCTGGACCGTGGCCCTGCGCTACGGCGGCAACGGGCGGGAGATCGACGGGCCGGGCAACATCGCCTTCGACGCCGAGGGCAACGCCTGGGTCAGCAACAACTACCGCTACGACGCCGATCCCGCCGTCCCGGTCTGCGGCGGCGAGAGCGTCCTGAAGTTCACCCCCACCGGCCGGGACGCCCCCGGTGCCCCCTACCGCGGCGGCGGCCTGTACGGTGCCGGCTTCGGGGTCGCCGTGGATGCCCGGGGCTCCGCCTGGGTCGCCAACTTCGGTTTCCAGGGCAGTGGTTGCCCGATCGACCCGACCCCGCTGGAGCGCAGCGTCTCGCAGTTCGCGCCGGACGGCACCGTGCTCTCCCCGCCCGAGGGCTGGCGGGCCGGCGGCATCGTCCAGCCGCAGGGCCTGGCCGCCGACCGCTCGGGCACCGTGTGGGTGGCCAACTGCGGTGCGGACAGCGTGGCCCGGATCCCCGACGGTGACGCCACCCGGGCCCGGGAGGTGCCCACCCCGGCCCTGCACAAGCCCTTCGGTGCCGCCGTCGACCCCGCCGGGCGGCTGTGGGTGAGCGGGAACGGCAGCGACAGCGTGCAGGTCCTGGCCCCGGACGGCACCGTGGAGCGGGCCGTGACCGGCGGCGGTCTGCGGCGGCCGCTGGGCGTCGCCACCGACAGCCGGGGCAACGCCTGGGTCTCCAACAGCGGCATCCTGCCGGTGCCCTGCGGCGACGGCACCGCGGGCGACCTCGCGGACGCCGCCGCGGCGGGCGACGCCGGTGCGCGCCCGGGCGCCTCGGTGACCCTGATCCGGTCCGACGGGACCCCGGCCCCCGAACCCTTCACCGGCGGCGGCCTGTTCCTGCCCTGGGGCGTGGCCGTCGACGGCGACGACACCGTGTGGGTCGCCAACTTCGGCGGCCACCGCGTCGCCCGGCTGTGCGGCGTCGACCTCGCCGCCTGCCCGCCCGGCTTCGCGACGGGGCAGCCGATCTCGCCGCCCGACACCGGCTACCCGAGCGACGGGCTGGAACGCAACACCGGCCTGCGGATCGACCCGTCGGGCAATGTGTGGCTGGCCAACAACTGGCGCACCGTGCCCGTGCGGACCAATCCCGGCGGCCACGAACTGGTCCTCCTGGTCGGTGCCGCCGCCCCCGTCGCGACCCCGGACCTCGGCGGCCCCGGCCGGCCCTGACCGGCCCTGACCGGCCCCCGTCGCCCCCGCGGCCGCGGCAACAGTCCAGGCTGCTTCCGGTCTGTGGATCAGCTAGCTCGAAGGCCACCGACGACTGGCGGATTCCACGTTCCGCCGGCCGCGCTCTCCTCCCCCGCGTAGTTCCTGT
>NZ_JBHVJT010000019.1:85403-112919 GCF_042798815.1 Kitasatospora sp. NPDC057738
TCTCCCCCTCCCCCCTCCTCCCCCCCCCCTTCCCCCCCCCTTCCCCCCCCTCTTTCCCCCCCCCCCTCCCTCCTCTTTCTCTCTCCCGGGGCCGTAGGGGCGACTACCCGCCGGTACCGGTGGGCGGCGCGGGGCGGCCGGGAAGACTGCGCCGATCGGCGCACCGCCGTGCAGGAGACCCGGGAGCCTTCCATGCCGCCGTCCGCCCGTCCCGCCCCCTCGCCGGCCGCCGCGGCGCCGGCCCGGCGCTCGGCGCTGCGCCGCCTGGGCGAGTGGTGCGCGCGCCACTCGCTGATCGTGATCGTGCTGTGGCTGATCGCCCTGGCCGGCATCCAGGCCGCCAACAAGTCGGTGGGCGGCGCCTACTCGGACGACTTCTCGCTGCCCGGCACCCAGTCGCAGCAGGGCCGGGACGTCCTGCAGGCGCACGAGCCGGCCGCGGCGGGCACCAGTTCCCAGGTGGTGCTGCACGACGCGGCGCCGCTGACGGGGTTCCAGCCGCAGATCGCCCAGGCGGCGGCCTCGCTCCAGCAGTTGCCGCACGTGCTGTCGGTGCAGAGTCCGCTGCCGCCGCCGGGGCAGAGCCCGCCGCCGGGCGGGCCGCTGTCCGCCGACGGGCTGACCGGGTACTTCACCGTACGGTTCGACACCAACCCGACCCTGCTGGGCAAGGACTACCTGCCGGGGGTGGACGCGGCGGTGGAGCCGCTGCGGGCGGCCGGGGTGCAGGTGGAGTACGGGGGGCCGCTGGGCGAGCTGGCCCGGCCGGCGCCGGACGACCGTTCCAGCGAGGTGATCGGCTTCGCGGTGGCGGTCGTGGTGCTGCTGGTGGGGTTCGGCAGTGCGATCGCGGCCGGGCTGCCGCTGCTGACGGCGCTGTTCGCGGCGGTGGTGGGCCTGGGGGTGCTGGGGCTGGTGGCGGCGCTGTCCACCTTCGCGACGGTGGCGCCGACGCTGGCGACGATGATCGGCATCGGGGTGGGGATCGACTACGCGCTGTTCCTGCTGACCCGTCACCGGCAGAACCTGATGGACGGGGTGGATCCGGTGGCCTCCGCCGGGCAGGCGGTGGCCACCAGCGGGCGGGCGGTGCTGGTCTCCGGCTGCACCGTGATCGTCGCGTTGTCCGGGCTGTCGGTGTCGGGGATCTCCTTCATCGCCAAGCTGGGGGCGGCGGCGGGCATCACGGTGGTGTCGGCGGTGCTCGGGGCGCTGACCCTGCTGCCGGCGCTGATGGGGCTGATCGGGCGCCGGATGGACCGGTTCGCGGTGCGCCGTCCGGTCGCGGAGGCCGGCGGGGACGTGGAGGGCGGGGCCTGGCACCGTTACGCCCGGCGGGTGCAGGCGCGGCCGTGGCGGTACCTGGTGGCCGGGGTGGCGGTGCTCGTGGTGCTGTCGATCCCGCTGTTCTCCATCCAGCTGGGCCACATCGGTGACGGCGCGGACTCCACCGACTTCACCGACCGGCGGGCCTACGACCTGATGTCCCAGGCCTTCGGGCCGGGCTCGAACGGGCCGCTGACGGTGGTGGTCGACCAGAGCGCCGTGCCCGCCGAGGCGCGGGCGGGGCTGTCGGCCTCGGTGCAGCAGGCGCTCACCGGCCTGCCCGGCGCGGCGAGCAGCACCCCGCTGCAGACCAGCCCGGACGGCGCGGTGCTGTTCGGCACCGTGATCCCGGCGAGCGCCCCGCAGGACCGGGCCACCACCGATCTGGTGAACCGGCTGGCGGACACCGTGCTGCCGGACGCGGTGGCCGGCACGGGCGCGAAGACGTACGTGACCGGCAACACGGCGGCGCAGGTCGACTTCCTGGACATCGTGTCGAGCCGGCTGCTGCTGATCATCGTGGTGGTGGTCGGGCTGGCCTTCCTGATCATCCTGCTGGTCTTCCGCGGCCCGCTGGTCGCGGTCAAGGCCGCGGTGCTCAACCTGCTGTCGATCGCCGCCTCGTACGGGGTGGTGGTGGCGGTCTTCCAGTGGGGCTGGGGCGGGCCGGCGCTGGGGGTGGAGGGGAAGGTGCCGATCGAGAGCTACGTGCCGATGATGATGTTCGCGATCGTCTTCGGGCTGAGCATGGACTACGAGATCTTCCTGCTGTCGCGGGTGCACGAGGCGTGGCTGCGCACCGGGCGCAGCCACGACGCCGTGGCGCACGCGCTGGAGATCACCGCGCGGGTGATCAGCTGTGCGGCGCTGATCATGGTGAGCGTGTTCGCCGCGTTCATCGTCAGCGACAACGTGGTGATCAAGATGATGGGGCTGGGCCTGGCCGTGAGCGTGCTGGTGGACGCGACGGTGGTGCGGCTGCTGCTGGTTCCGGCGGTGATGACGCTGCTGGGGGCGGCGGCCTGGTGGACGCCGCGGTTCCTGGACCGGGTGCTGCCGCACATCGACACCGAGGGCACGAACGCCTAGCTAGCACTCCGGGTGGCGCAGGGCGACGGCGGCGCGGACGGTGTTGGCCTGGTGGGCGGCCTGGCGGGCGACGGGGAGCCAGGCGGGCTGGAAGGTCCGCTGGTACTGGGCGCACCAGTCGCGCAGGAGGTGGTCGAGGCGGGCGGCCTGGGGTGCGGCGGGGGCGCCGGCGACGCGGACGGCGCGGCGCAGCAGGGCGGCGGCGCGGACCGGGACGCGGTGGGCCCACAGGTCGATGCCGGTGAGGCGGGCGCGGGTGAGCGGGGTGCGCAGGAGGTCCTGTCCGTGGACGTCCGGGTCCCATTGGTCGGCGAGTCGGTGCAGGGCGGTGAGCGGGGTGCGGGCGGCGCGCAGCAGGGGGGTGTCGGGGTTTCGCACGTAGGGCAGGGCGGCGTCGAGGAGCGCGGTGAGGAGTGTGCCGCGGTGGCGCAGGCGGTCGGCGCAGGTGCGCAGGTAGAGGCGGACGGCTTCGGCGGGGCGGGTGTCGCCGAGGTGGGCGCTGGTCCAGGCGGGGACTTCGACCAGGACGGTCCGGCCGCCGTGGCGCTGGGGGGCGAACCAGGTGCCGGCCCGGCCGCCGGCGTCCTGGTGGGGGGTGAGCATGCCGGTGGCGGTCTCCTGGTGGTCGATGTGGTGGGGGGCCATGAGGTAGAGGCCGGGGGCGGATTCGTGCAGGTGGAAGGTGTCGTAGTTGCCGGTCTCGACGGGGATGCCGAGGTCGGCGGCGGAGCGGGTGAAGGGGTCGGCGAGGGCGGCGGGGTCGCCGGTGGCCTGGACGAAGGTGCCGCCGACGTCGGTGCTGTGCAGGGAGAACTGGAGGGTGGGGCGCAGTTCGTCGATGAGGTGGAGGAGGGTGCGGCTCTCGGGGAGGTCGGAGCCGATGGCGGGGGCCCATTCGGGCTGGTCCTCGGCGGCGGGGCGGTAGTAGTGGTCGTAGTAGGCGGGCAGGGTGCGGGCGGTGCGGCTGCCGTCGGCGAGGTGGGCGCCGTCGGGGTCGAGGCAGAGCAGGAAGTGCCAGGCCAGGCCCGGGTGTTGGGCCGTGAGGGCGTGGTGGGCGAGGTCGGTGACGGCGGCCCGGCCGGCGAACTCGTCGGCGTGGGCGCCGGCGACGACGAGGAGGTCGTGCGGGCCGCGGCCGACGGTCAGCAGGGTCAGGGGGCGTCCGGCGCGGGAGGTGCCGACGGTGCGCACCCGGCACAGGTCGGGCCGCTGGTCGGCCAACTGGTGGGCGGTGGCGGTGAGTTCGTCGAGGCTGGGGTAGCGGTCGTGGAGCTGGGCGGCCCGGCCGGCCGGGGTCGTCGTGTCGATCACCTTCGGTTTCCTCCCCTGTGGTCGTGGCAGTAGTTCTACCTGGCACGCGGGGCCGCCGGTACGGGCCGGGCCCGCCCGGGCGCTGAGGCTCGGGCGGCCCCGGGGCGGGGCGGGGGGTGTCAGCCGGTGATGGGGCGGGTGTCGAGGCGGATGTGGTCGACGGCCCAGTACCAGTTGTTGCCGGCGTCGTACATGCGGAACCTGAGGGTCACCGAGCGGGCTCCGGCCGGGACGGCGAAGCTGCGGGTGATCCGGGTGTTCTGCACGTCCTTGCCGGCGTTGTCGTTGCCGGTGGCGTCGGAACCGTAGGCGAGCAGGCGGGTCTCGGTGCCGTTGTCGAAGACGGCGGTGACGGAGGCCTTCTGCGGGGCCTCCTGGCGGTAGTGGGAGTCGAAGGCGAGGTGGAGGGTGTCGGTGCCGGCCGGGACGGCGACGGCGGGCGAGACCAGGGTGGAGTCGAAGACGCCCTTGCGGGAGGGCGAGCCGGTGTCGTCCCAGTCGTCGGGGTCGGCGACGGCGACGACGCCCAGGGCGCGGGTGAAGTTGCCGCGGTCCTGGCCGGCGGGGACGGACCACTCGCGCTTGGTGTGGAAGGTCCAGCCCTGGAGGCGGACGGTGCCCTGCGGCATGGCGGGGGCGTTGACGACCGTCCAGCCCTTGGGGGCCTGGGCGGTCCAGCCGAGGACGCCGGCCTCGGGCTTGAGGGTGTCGGCGAGGGATTCGAAGTCCTCGTCGAGGAGGTGGCCGGTCATCACCGGGGCGGGGCGGGCGGCGAGTTCGCCGTCGGCGAGGGCGAAGCGGCTGTCGGCCTGGGCGCGGGCGGTGACCAGCAGGCGGTGGGTGGCGGTGGCGGGCAGCTGGGCGGGCGGGGTGACCTGCCAGACGGCGGTGGCGGCGGCGCCGGCGGCGAGCCGGTCGGGCGCGGCGGTGACGGTTGTGGCGCTCCAGCCGGGCGGGAGCAGCGGCTGGGCCTCCAGGCGGGTGAGGGCGGTGGTGGCGGTGAGGGTGGCGGTGATCGTGGCGGGGTGTCCGGGCAGCAGGACGGGTTCGTCGATGGTGGTGGAGGCGGCGCCGAGGGTGAGGTTCACGGTGAGCGGGTCGGCCAGGCCGAGGGCGGGGTCGGTGACGGTGCGGTCGTCCCAGGGGAAGCGGCCGGCGATGCGGCGGCGGAAGCCGAGGTCGCCCTGGACGGCGACGGCGACGTCGTACCAGCCCTCGGGGCCGACCTTGAGGTTGACGGTGCGGTCGTCGCCGGCCTCCACGCGGACCTCGCGCAGGCCGTCGCCGTAGGCGAGGTCGCCGACCAGGAAGGTCCGGGCGGTGCGCGAGCGGTTGATGACGTCGACCTCCAGGACCTTGCCGTCGCTCTCCTCGGAGAGCGAGACCTCGTAGGCGGAGGCGGTGTCGCCGCGCAGGTGCCACAGGGCGCCGTCGGGGCCGTGGACGCGCAGGTCGTAGCCGGCGGGGCCGACCTTCCAGACGTCGGACAGGCGGCTCTTCGCGGCGACGGTGTAGTGCTTGGGGGCCTCACCGGGGGCGGGGTAGACGGCGAGGACGGCGCCCTGGCGGCCCTGGTTGACGAAGTCGAGGGTCAGTTCGTCGCCCTTGAGGCGGGGCTTGACGAGCAGGTTGTACGGGGCGGGGCGCGAGGAGCGGGTGCCGCGTTCCTGCTTCGGGAAGGTCTGCGGGCTGGGCACGGTGGGGGCGGGGAGCTTGCCGGTGTCGACGACCTTCTGGCGGTTGCCGCTGGTGTCGGGCAGTTGCGGCCAGGCGGGGTTGCGGCCGGAGAAGTCGAAGACGTTGGTGAGGTCGCCGCAGACCGCGCGCCGCCAGGGGCTGATGTTGGGCTCCTGGACGCCGAAGCGCTGTTCGAGGAAGCGCAGCACGGAGGTGTGGTCGTAGACGGTGGAGTCGACGACGCCGCCGCGGGTCCACGGGGAGACGACGACCATCGGCACCCGTACGCCCAGGCCCATCGGGTAGGGGCCGGAGACCAGGGTCTCGCCGGCGGGGAGGGTGTCGGACCAGGCGAGGGTGCCGTCGGCGGCCCTGACCCGGTACCGGCCGTCCTGGCCGACGACCCGGTGGTAGGTGGAGGAGCCCTTGGAGACGCGGACGACGACCTCGCCGTCGACCGGGACGTTGGACTTGCCGCGGCCGTCGGCCAGCGGCGGGACGGGCGGCAGCTGGTGGTCGAAGAAGCCGCCGTGCTCGTCGTAGTTGAGGATGAAGACGGTCTTCTGGAACACCTCGGGCTTGGCGGCGAGCGCGGACAGCAGCCGGGAGGTGAGGTGTTCGCCGTTCGGCGGCGCGTAGTTGGCGTGCTCGGACAGCGCGGCGGGGGCGACGATCCAGGAGACCTGCGGGAGGCGGTCGGCCTGGACGTCGGCGGTGAAGGCCTCGACCAGGGCGTCGCCCATGGCGAAGGGGTCCTTGGCCTTGGCCGGGTCGCCGACGGCGCGCATGCCGCGCTCGTAGAGCGGCTCACCGGGCTTGGCCTTGACGAAGGGGGCGAACCAGGCGAGGGCGTTGTCGTCGAAGTTGTCGAGGGCCTGGTAGGTCTTCCAGCTGACGCCGGCCTTCTCCAGGCGCTCGGCGTAGGTGGTCCACTCGTAGCCGCCGGGGATCTCGGTGTTGTCGGTCACCGGGGTGTCGCGGACGGTGCCGCCGCTGGTGCCGGTCATCAGGTGGTCGCGGTTGGTGTTGGTGTTGCACTGCACGGAGGCGTAGTAGGCGTCGCAGACCGTGAACACCGAGGCGAGGGCGTGGTAGAAGGGCATGTCGGCGGACTCGTAGTAGCCCTGGCCGAGCCAGCCGGAGGAGCGGCGGGTGACGGAGCCGTCGGCGCGGCCGTCGTTCCAGGCGTTCATGGAGTCGCCGTAGCCGAAGGCGGGCGCGCCCTGCTGGTAGGCGTTGGTGTGGGCGGCGTTCATCGGGAAGGGCAGCAGGTAGCCCTCCTTGCGGCCGGGGTCGGGCTGGTGGAAGACCGAGCGGCCGTCGACGCCGCGCACGGCGGTGCGGTCGCCGAAGCCCCGCACGCCGGCCAGGGTGCCGAAGTAGTGGTCGAAGGCGCGGTTCTCCTGCATGAGCACCACGACGTGCTGGATGTCCGCCAACCGTCCGGGCCGGGCCGGTGCGGCGAGTGCCTGCTGGACGCTGAGCGGGAGGGCGGACAGCACCGCGGCCGCCGCCGCGCCGCCGAGGACACTGCGGCGCGACAGTTCGGGCTTCGGACTCATGAGGGTGGGGCTCCTTGCTGACGGACCGCGGTTCCTCGGTACGGGGGCCGGCCGCGCGGTTCGGACCGGACCCGTTATGTGTACGAGACCGAGGTGGACGCAGCCGTGGTGTCCGATGACGGGCCGATGACCGGCAAGAGACCCCGAGCTGTACAGACAACTTGACGCCCCATGATCAAACGGTCGGCCGATCGACGGGCCGGCGGGGGTGCGGGGCCGCGGGGTCGGCGGCGGGGCGGCCCGCGCGTCGGCCGCGGTTCGACGGCAGGTCAGCGACGGGGCGGCCGCGGGTCAGCGGCGGGTCAGCCGGTGGGCGTCGAACTCGGCCCAGATCGCCTTGCCCCGGCCGTTCGGCTCGGCACCCCAGCGGTCGGCGGTGCGCTCCACGATGAACAGGCCGTGGCCGCCCGGCAGGGCCGGCTCGTGCGGCAGGCGCAGCACCGGCATGGCCGGGCTGCGGTCGCTGACCTCCACCCGCAGGCGCTGCCCGGTGGCGTCCAGGACCAGCTCCAGCGGGCCGTCCCCGTGCAGCATGGCGTTGGCCACCAGCTCCGCCACCAGCAGCACGACGTCCGCGCCGACGCCCTCGTGGGCGCCGGGTGCACCGGGCGCCCCGGCGGGCGGGTACCAGTCGCCGACCGCCTCGGCGGTGAAGGCCCGGGCCCGGGCGACCGGCTTGGGGAGCCCGGCCAGCGGCAGCCGGCGGCGCTGGCCACCGGGCGGCAGGGCGGCAGGGCGGGCCCGGTGCGCGTCGCCGTCCAGGGTTCCCCGGCTCATCGTCATATGAGGGCACCCTTCGGATCGACGGCGGTTCGCATGTCGGTTTCCCGGCGCTCCCGGGATTATGCCTTCCCCGGCGCCGGGTGCGCGGCACCCGCGACACGCGCGGCACCCGCCCCGCGGCGGCGTGCCCGGCCGGCTCAGGCCGCCAGGGCCTCCTCGGCCGAGCCGTGGATGGAGAACACCGCCCGGGTGCCGGTCAGTTCGAGGACCCGCATGACGGTGGGCGGCACCGCGGCCAGGTGCAGCCCCACGCCCTCCTCCCCCGCCGCGAGGCGGGTCTTGAGCAGGAGGTTCAGTCCGGAGGAGTCGCAGAATCCCACCCCCGCGAGGTCGATCACCACCGCGCCGGGCCGCCGGGCGACCAGGGCGGTGAGCGTGTCGGCGGCGGGGGCGAGCGTCTCGATGTCGAGGTCGCCCGCCAGGGCGCAGACCACCGCGCCGCCCGCCGCGGGTCGGGTCCGTACCGCGAGCTCCGCACGGTAGGGGGAGGCCGCCGGCGCGAGGCCCCGCTGGTCGTTGTCGGATGGCATCATCGTCGTCCCCTCGTGTCCGTGCCCTCCGACCTTACGTAGGCGGCGTGCCGCGGCCAAGCGGGTGCCGGGGCCCCGGGCGCCCTCAGTCCTCCTCCAGTCCCTCGCGCAGGCGCCGCAGGGTGCGGGAGAGCAGCCGGGAGACGTGCATCTGGGACAGCCCCAGGCGGGCGCCGATCTGCGACTGCGTCAGGTCCTCGCAGAAGCGCATCGACAGGATCTGCCGCTCGCGTTCCGGCAGGGCGGCGACCAGCGGCTTGAGCGCCACCAGGTCCTCCACCCTGGAGAGGTCCGGGTCCTCCTCGCCGAGGCGCTCGCCCAGGCAGCCGGGGCGGTCGTCGTCCTCGGTGCCGGTGTCCAGGGAGCCCGCGGTGTGCCCGTTCGAGGCGGTCAGGCCCTCGACCACCTCCTCCTCGGCGAGTTGGAGGTGGTCGGCCAGTTCGGCGACCGTGGGCGCCCGGTCCAGTTCCTGGGCCAGCCGCTCCTGGGCCTTGGCCAGGGCGATCCGCAGCTCCTGGAGGCGGCGGGGCACGTGGACGGCCCAGGTGGTGTCGCGGAAGTGGCGGCGGATCTCGCCGAGCACGGTGGGCAGCGCGAAGGTGGTGAACTCGGCGCCCAGCTCCGGGTCGAAGCGGTCGATGGCCTTGATCAGGCCCACCGCGCCGACCTGCAGCAGGTCCTCCTGCGGCTCCCGGTGGGCGTTGAAGCGGCGGATCGCGAACCTCACCAGCGACAGGTTCATCTCCACCAGGGTGGCCCGCACGTACGAGTACTCCCGGGTGCCCTCCTCCAGCGCGGCGAGCCGGCGCAGCAGCACCCGGGTCAGCTCACGGGCGTCGGACGGGGCGACCTCCCGCAGGTCCTCGGCGGCGGCCAGCTCCGGTGGCAGCAGGTCGCGCAGCCCCGCCGTGGCGGAGCCGGCCGTGCGGGAGGGGTCCTTCGTCGGCGAAGCGGCGGAGGCGGTCAGTTCACCAGTGGTCGTGACCATCGGAGTCCTTCCTCTTGTCGGCACGGTCGAACGCCCCGGATACCCCGCCCCGGCCGATCGATGCAGCGACGCCGCGTGGAGGTTTCGTGAATCCCGGACGGGCGCCCGGGCGGGGGCCGGAAAACCCGGTGGTCCGCGGCGCCGTCCGGTGGATCATGGCAGGGCGCGCTCCGGCGCCCCGATGCCCCTGACACCCCGTCGACGTGAAAGCGGTGCCGCCCCCGTGACCCCCGCCGTGCCCGACCTCCCCGCCGTGCCCGATCCGACCGTGCTGCACCCCTTCCCCGGACAGCCGCGGGTGGTCCTGCTCAAGCCGCTGGTCACCTCGCCGCTGATCGAGGTGGGCGAGTACTCGTACTACGACGACCCGGACGACCCGACGGCGTTCGAGACCCGCAACGTGCTGTACCACTACGGGCCGGAGAAGCTCGTCATCGGAAGGTTCTGCGCCTTCGCCACCGGGGTGCGGTTCGTGATGAACGGCGCCAACCACCGGATGGACGGGCCCTCGTCCTTCCCCTTCCCCGTCATGGGCGGCGCCTGGGCCGAGCACTTCGACCTGATCACCGGCCTGCCCGGGCGCGGCGACACCGTGATCGGCCACGACGTGTGGCTCGGCTACCGCACCACCGTGATGCCCGGCGTGCGCATCGGCCACGGCGCGATCGTCGCCGCCGGGTCCGTCGTCACCTCCGACGTCCCCGACTACGCCGTCGCCGGCGGCAACCCGGCCAGGGTGATCCGGCTGCGCCACGACGAGGCCGACATCGCCCGCCTGCTGGACATCGCCTGGTGGGACTGGCCCGTCGAGCACCTCACCCGCCACCTGCGCACCGTCATGTCCGGCACCGTCGACGAGCTCGCGGCCGCCGCCCCGGGCGCCTGAGACCGCCATCCGCCCACGCGTACGCGGGCACCGAGCCGCGCAACGTGTTCGTCGTCCTCACCGAGAACGCGCCGGTCGACCGGTCGCTCGGCCACGGCCTCGCCCAGTACGACCCGGGGCCGCAGGACGGCCCCGCGCGGTCCCCCGGAGACGGCGGGGCCCGGGTCGCCAGGGCGTGTCTGACCATTCGCGTCGGATCAGGGCGCGGCGTTGGGGTGCGTGCATCGCAAGGCGGAGGAGGGAGCCACTGCGGAGCATTGGCGACCGACGACAACGCGGCGAGGTGCGTGCCCCGGCGTCGCGCACCCGGCGGGAATTGTCAGACACGCCCTAACGCACGGTGGGGTGGTGGAGGCGGCGGGCGGCGGTGCGGATGGCGAGGGTGTACGGGGCGTCGAGGGCGCGGGTGCGGGCGTCGAGGTCGTCGAAGGGCACCAGGGCCTTGTGGGTGTCGTCGGTGGTCTGGGTCCAGGCCGTCCAGGCGTTGTGGACGTCCTCGTCGGTGACCTGCTCGCCCTTGGCCTGGAGCAGCACGGCGTAGATGCGGAAGAGGTCGTCGGAGCCCGCGGGGGGTCTGGCCTCCGAGGGCAGGCAGGAGCGGATCAGGTCGGCGATGGGATCGAGGTGGCTCATACGGCCAGTGTGCCGGTGGCGAGCGTGCCCGTGAGCAGGATCAGATGAGCCACCGCGAATATCATCGGCACGAGCCGTTCGGTGGTGCCGAGTTCGGTGTAGTGCCGGTGGCGCCGGCCGGGTGCCGCGGCGTTGCGCAGGACGTCCCACTCGTCGGTGTAGATCCGCGCGGACAGCTTCTCCTCCATGCTGTTGATGACCTGGAACTTGGCGCCGTTGAGGTCCCGGTAGCTGCGCAGCTGCATCCACCAGGCGCCGGAGAGCGTGATGCCGGCCAGCGCGACGGCCGTCGCCACCCACCACGGGGACTCCGACAGCTTGGGTATGCCGAAGCCGATCAGGGTGACCAGCGCGGTCTGCACGGACAGGAAGAAGGTGTTGGCGTTGCCGCGGCGGGCCGAGACCCGGTCGGCCATCTCCACGGCGAGCTTGTACAGCTCCAGCAGCTCGGTCTGACGGTTCGGCTCCGGCGGCGTGGTCATCGCGAAACCCCCTCGGGCAGGTGGTGTGCCGGCTTCGCCCGCTGCCCGGGCTCCCCCCGTGCTGTTCATCCTTCCCGGCGGGACGGCCCGTCAGTGCTGCGCGGCCGGCGGTGCTGCCCGCCGCCGGTGCTGCCCGCCGCCGGTGCCGCGCGCCGTCAGTGCCGCCCGGCGGTGGCCGTCGATCCGGCGGTGACCGTCGCGACGGCGCCCGCCACCGCGGGGGTGCCGGCCGACAGGGCGCGCAGGGCCGCGCCGGCCTCCGACTCGCCCTCCCCGTACTGGTGGTCGCGGGCGGTGCGCAGGGCGGCCCCGAGGTGGAGCGCGGCCTCCTCCGGCCGGCCGGTGGCGGCCAGGGCGCGGCCGTAGAGGGTCTGCAGGACCACCCGGCGGGCGACCGGGAAGGGCGGCTCGGCGACGGCCAGGCCGCGGGAGGCGTGGTGGGCGGCCTCCTCGGCGGCGCCGGCGGCCAGGCACTCGCCGGCCAGGTGCTGGCGGGCGAGGGCGACGAGTTCGGCGCGCCCGGCCCGTTCGGCCAGGGACAGGGCCTTCACCAGCAGGCCGCGCGCCCGGGCGCGGCCGGCCCGGTCGCCGTGGCGGGCGAGGGCGACGGCGAGGTTGATCAGGGCGACGGCCTGGGCGGTGCTGTCGCCGGCCCGGGCGGCGAGGTCGGGGGCGCGTTCCAGGTGGACGAGGGCCTGTTCGGGGCGGCCCTCCTCCAGCAGGACCCAGCCCAGCAGGGCCCGGGCGCGGGACTGGGCGCCGGGGTCGCGGTCGGCCTCGGCGGCGGCCAGGCCGTGTTCGAGCAGCGGCGCCCAGCCGTCCCGGACCTGCCAGACGATCAGCGGCCACTGGAGCAGCACCAGGCGCCAGGCGCGGTCGTGCAGTCCGGCGGCGACCGCCGCCTCGACCGCGCCGCGCAGGGTGTCGCGTTCGGCGGCGTACCAGGCGAGCGCGCCCGCCCGGTCGGGGAAGGGGCGGACCTCGGCGGGGCGGCGGGTGCCGGGCGGCAGGGTGCAGCACGGTTCGCTGCCGGGTTCGGCGGCGGAGCAGGCGGTGAGCAGGGTGTTCAGCAGGTGGTCGAGCAGGCGGGGCAGCACCTGGGTGTCGGTGTCGCCGGGCAGGCTGCGGGCGTAGAGGCGGACCAGGTCGTGCAGGGTGTAGGCGTCCCGGCCGATCTCCACGATCAGGTGGGCGGTGGCCAGTTCGGCCAGCGCGTCGGCGGCCACCTCGGGGCGGCAGCCGGCCAGGGCGGCGGCGGTGCGGCTGTCGAGGGTGGCGCCGGTGTGGGCGCCGAGGCTGCGGAACGTACGGCGGACGGGTTCGCTCAGGTGCTGGACGGTCAGCGCGAGGGCGGCGGCCACGCTGGTGTCCTCGACGTCGAGGAGGTTCAGGCGGTCCTGCTCGACGGCGAGTTCCTCGGCGAGCGCGGCCAGCGCGCGGGCCGGGCCGGTGGCGAGGCGGGCGGCGGCCAGCCGCAGGGCCAGCGGCAGGCCGTCGCACAGGCCGGCCAGGCGGGCGGCGGCCTCGGGTTCGGCGGCGACCGGGTCGGGGCCGAGGGTCGCGGCGAGCAGGCCGACGGCCTGCGGGGAGGAGAGTTCGGCGAGCGGCACCGGGCGGGCGGCGTCGGAGGCGACCAGCCCGCCGAGCCGGTCGCGGCTGGTGACCAGGGTGACGCAGTCGTCGCCGTCGGGCAGCAGCGGGCGGACCTGCTCGGAGCGGCGGGCGTTGTCCAGGACGATCAGCATCCGGCGGGTGGCGGTCAGTTCCCGGTAGCGGGCGGCCATCGCCTCGGGGGTGGCGGGCATCTGCTCGGCGGGCAGGCCCAGGGCGAGCAGCAGTTCGCGCAGGACGGCGGCGGTGTCGCGTTCCGGCAGCGGGCTGTGGCCGCACAGGTCGACGAAGAGCCGGCCGTCGGGGAAGTCCTGCTGGCGGCGGTGCGCCCAGTACAGGGCGAGGGTGGTCTTGCCGACGCCGGCGCCGCCGGTGAGCACGGCGACGGCGCCGGGGGCGGCGGTGGCCCGGTCGAGCGCGGCCAGTTCGTCCTCCCGGCCGGCGAAGCCGCGCGGGCGGCGGGGGAAGGGCCAGGGCGCGGGCTGGTGCCAGGGCGCCGGACGCACGGGGGCGGGCGCGGGGACGGGGGCGAGCACGGACGCGGCGGAGGAGGAGGCAGCGGCGGCGGGGGCGGGCTCGGGGGCCGCGGCCGGCAGCGGTTCGGGGCCGGGGGCCCGGTCGGGGACGGAGGTCAGACCGCCGACGGTGGGGACCCGCGCGGGCGGGACCCGGTCGGACGGTGCGCGGTCGGCCGGTGCGCGGTCGGACGCGGCCCGGACGGACGCGGCCCGGACGGCAGGCTGCTCCTGGTCGCCGGGCAGCCGGGGCGGCGGCACCCGGTCGGACCGGCCCGCCGGGGCCTCGGTGTGCCGCGGGGCCTCGCCGCCCTGCGGCACGTCGCCGCGCTGCGGCACGTCGGTGCGCTGCGGCACGTCGGTGCGCAGCGGCAGGTCGGTGCGCAGCAGGCGGTCGTGGGCGTCGGTGAGTTCCGGTCCGGGGTCCATGCCGAGTTCCTCGGCCAGGGCGCGGCGGGTGCGGTGGAACCAGTCCAGGGCCTCCGAGCGGCGCCCCGCGCGGCCGAGCGCGTGCATGAGGTCGGCGACCAGCGGTTCGCGCAGCGGGTTGGCGGTGGCCTCGGCGTGCAGCAGGTTCGCGGCCGCGCCGTGGTCGCCGAGCCGGCCGTGGGCGCGGGCCAGTTCCTCGGCGGCGGCCAGCCGCAGTTCCTCCAGGGCCTGGGCGGCGCACTGCAGCGGCAGGCCGGGGATGGTGCCGGCGAGGGCGGGGCCCCGCCACAGGGCGAGTGCCTCGCGCAGGGCGGCGGCGGCCTCGGCGGCGTCCTCCAGGGCGCGGGCGCGGACCACCAGCTGTTCGAACCGTACGGTGTCCACCGCGTGGTCGGGGGCCCGCAGCAGGTAGGCGCCGTTGTCGGTGACGAGTTCGACGCCGGCGGCGGGGGCGTCGTGGGCGGTGAGCAGGGCGCGCAGCCCGGAGACGTGGTTGTGGATGACGGTGCGCGAGTGCCGGGGCGGCTCCTCGTCCCAGAGGGTCTCGGTGAGCCGTTCGACGGTGACCGGTGCTCCGGGGTTCAGCAACAGCATGGCGAGCAGGCTGCGGCGCTTCGCCGATCCGGCCGGAAGCTCCCGGCCGTCCGCGGCCACCACGGCCACCGAGCCCAGCAGTCGGAACTCCACGCACCCCCCTTAGATGGATTAGATGTATATGACAAGCTTATGACACCAGGCGATCTTTCGATCGCGGAGCGTCGTCCATGGATCCGCTGCCAGCGGGCGACCTTGATCGAGTCGTCGATGTACAGACCCCCGACGGGCTGCGCAGGGTTGCTTCCCGCGTCGACACTCTCGTTGCCCGAGGGGCCCTGGAGGTGGACGGCCGGTGACGTCCCGGTGCGGCCGTGCCCCTTCGGTGCTCGGGTCGGAGCGGGGCTCGGACGACCGGAGCCTGCGCGGTGATCCGTCCCGGCCGCAAGGGTCAACGGCCGATCAGGGACGGCGGGACGCTGGAACGGGCTCTGAGCAGGGGGAATGCCGGGGCCCTGGAACGCGGGGATGAAACGCGGGGATGAAACGGCGGGGCGGTGCGGTGGAACGGGTCGTCACCGGGCGCGCGCCGTGCCGGGGCCGGGCGCCCGTGGCCGGGCGCCCGGGAGAGTCTTCCGGTCAGCGGGTCTCGATGACGACCTTCTCGATGACCACGTCCTGGACCGGGCGGTCGTTGCGGGGGTTGGTCTCCGCCGTCGCGATGGCGTCGACGACCTTCCGGCCTGCCTCGTCGGCGACCTCGCCGAAGATGGTGTGCTTGCCGGTGAGCCAGGTGGTCGCCCCGACGGTGATGAAGAACTGGGAGCCGTTGGTGCCCGGTCCGGCGTTGGCCATGGCCAGCAGGTAGGGCTTGGTGAAGGCCAGGTCCGGGTGGAACTCGTCCGCGAACTTGTACCCGGGGCCGCCGGTCCCGTTGCCCAGGGGGTCGCCGCCCTGGATCATGAAGCCCTCGATGACCCGGTGGAAGACCGTGCCGTCGTACAGCTTGTCCGTGGTCTTCTCGCCGGTCTCCGGGTCGATCCACTCCCGCTCGCCGTTGGCGAGCTCCACGAAGTTCTTCACGGTCTTGGGGGCGTGGTTCGGCAGCAGCCGGATCACGATGTCGCCCTTGTTGGTCTTCAGCGTCGCGTACAGCTCTTCCGCCATGGCACGTCCTTCGATAGGTCCTACGGATGCGGCCAGTCTTCAGGCCGGCCGGCCCGTCCGAGCGGCGGCGACGCGGTGATGCACCCGCACGGGTGACACTCCGCGAACGGGCATCCGGCCCGTAGCCGGATCCTGTGGCGTGCGGCCGGATCCGCGGTGCGCGGGCGGTGGCCGTAAGATCCCCGACAGCACCGGGCCCGTCGGGCCTCGTCACACGTATCCGCAGCTCACGCGGGTCCGTGTGATCGCCGGGACATCCGGCGGCCACGAGAATGGTGCGGACAGTTCCCCGGAAGTACAGAGAAAGCGATACCTCACCATGGATCTCGGCGTGCGCTGGAAGCTGCACGGTGACGGGCGCACGCCCGCACCGGGGGCGGTGGTCCGTCCCGACGAACGGCTCTCCTGGCCCCGCACGGCAGGCCTCGGCGCCCAGCACGTGGTGGCGATGTTCGGGGCGAGTTTCGTGGCGCCCGTGCTGATGGGGCTCGACCCCAACCTCGCGATCATGATGTCCGGCGTGTCGACCGTGATCTTCCTGCTGGCCACCAAGGGCCGGGTGCCCAGCTACCTGGGCTGCTCGCTGTCCTTCGTGGGCGTGGCCGCGGTGATCCGGGCGCAGGGCGGCACCAGCGCGACGGTGACCGGCGCGGTGTTCGTGGTGGGCGTGGCGCTGTTCCTGGTGGGCGTGGCGGTCCAGCGGTTCGGGGCGCGCATCATCCACGCCGCGATGCCGCCGATCGTCACCGGCGCGGTGGTCATGCTGATCGGCTTCAACCTCGCCCCGGTGACCGCCTCGGTGTACTGGCCGCAGGACCAGTGGACGGCGCTGCTGGTGATGCTGTTCACCGGCCTGGCCGTGGTGTGCCTGCGCGGCTTCTGGTCGCGGGTGGCGATCTTCCTGGGGCTGCTGTTCGGCTACGGGATCTCCTGGCTGTTCGACCGGGTCTTCGGGAAGATCCACTCGGTGGACGGCGGCGGGCACATGACCGACCACTGGCGCCTGGACCTGTCGGGCGTCGGCAAGGCGGACTGGGTCGGCCTGCCGACCTTCCACGGCCCGTCCTTCCAGTGGTCGGCGATCCTGGTCGCGCTGCCCGTGGTGATCGCGCTGGTCGCGGAGAACGCCGGGCACGTCAAGGCCGTCGGCGAGATGACGGGCTCCAACCTGGACGACAAGCTGGGCACCGCGATCTCCGCGGACGGCGTCGGCTCCATGCTCTCCACCGCGGTCGGCGGCCCGCCGAACACCACGTACTCGGAGAACATCGGCGTCATGGCCGCCACCCGGGTCTACTCGACGGCGGCGTACTGGGCGGCGGCCGGCTTCGCGCTGCTGTTCGGCCTGTGCCCGAAGTTCGGCGCGATCGTGGCCGCGATCCCGGGCGGGGTGCTCGGCGGGATCACCGTGATCCTGTACGGCATGATCGGGCTGCTGGGCGCGCAGATCTGGACCAAGTCCCAGGTGGACCTGCGCAATCCGCTCAACCTGGTGCCGGCCGCGGCGGGCATCATCATCGGCATCGGCAACGTGACGCTGAAGTTCACCGACACCTTCAGCCTCAGCGGCATCGCGCTCGGCACGCTGGTCGTCATCACCGGCTACCACGTGCTGCGGGCGCTGGCCCCGGCGCACCTCAAGACGCAGGAGCCGCTGCTGGACGAGGGCACCTCCTCGTACGACCAGGGCGCCGAGGAGCCGCGCACTCCGTAACGGACGGGAGCGGGGCCGGGTTCAGGTCGACAGGGCGGCCGGCGGAAGTGTCCGAAAAGGATCTTCCGTCGGCCGTTCGTCTGGCCGGGCGGGCCGGGCGGTGGTCGAATCACTGCTCGCCCGTGTCCGCCACTCATCCCCCCGGGAGAGGCATGTCCCTTCTGACCCACCGCCGCAAGGCCGCCGCCGCGGCCGTCGCCCTCGCCACGTTCGCGATCACCTGCGGCCAGGCCTCCGCGAGCAGCTCCGCCGCCGCGGGCAAGGTCCTGTGGACCCCGAGCACCAGCACGGGCCCGTCCTCGTTCAAGGCGGTCCAGTGCGCGGCCGGCAACTTCGGGGTGGTGAAGGACTCCGCCAAGGGCAACGTGTGGCGCGCCTTCCAGGCCGGCGGGGAGGAGCGCTGCGAGACGCTCAGCCCGGACCTGAAGGAGGGCGACACCTTCTACCTGGGCTGGTCGTCCAAGGTGGACATCCAGGACACCAACAGCCGGTACGTGTTCCAGCTGAAGTGCTCGCCGAGCACCGACACGGCCAACCACCCGATCGAGATCGACATCGTGAACGGGCGCGTGCGCCTGCAGGAGTGGGACACCGCCCACGTGTCGCACTCCCTGTGGACCGCGCAGACGGCCAACAACACGTGGCACTCCTACGCGCTGAAGATCCGCCTGGGCCGCACGGACGGCACCATCGACTTCTGGTTCGACGGCGTGAAGCAGACGTTCACGACGGGGTCGGGCACGTTCAAGGGCACCACCTGGGACGGCGACCGGAACTACCTCAAGTGGGGCTCGTACCACCCCTCCACGGGCGACGCGACGAACACCTTCACCAGCCCGGTGATGGCCACGACCCTGGAGGCGGCCACCGCCGGCTCGTAGGACCTTGAGGGACAGACCGCGGGCCCGGACCGCAGTGGATGCGGTCCGGGCCCGCGCGTCAGGCACATGCGAGAACCGGTCGGGGACTTCGGGCCCTGCGACGGGTCAGCAGTACTTGAAGGAACTGATCCTGTCGTTGATCCACGACGGGACCGAGGGCCACTGCTCCCGGGGGCCGATCCTGAACTCCAGGCCGGTGTAGTTGTTGTTCTCGTAGAAGCAGATGCTGCTCCCGGTGTTGTTCAGCACCGACGAGGTGGTGTCCTGCATCCCCGTCCACAGGCCGCTCTTCCGCTCCAGCTTGCCCATGTCGCTGATGTTCTGGTCCGAGGCGATCGAACCGAACTTGCCGGTGGCACCGGTGTTGGCGACGAAACCGCCCTCGGACCACAGGCAGACGTAGTTGGTGGGACACGCTCCGGCGCCCTGCCCGATGCCGAGGATCGTGTTGGCGCTGGCGGAGCCCGCGACGGTCACGACCAGCCCGACGGCGGCGGCGGCACACAGGCCGAGCCTGGTCATCTTCCGGGAAATCTTCATGACGATCCGTTCAGGTCGAGGAAAGGAGGAGGTCAGCAGTACTTGAAGGAGCTGATCCTGTCGTTGATCCACGACGGGATGTAGGGCCAGTGCTCCCCGGGGCCGATCTTGAACTCCAGGCCGGTGTACCAGTTGTTCTCGTAGAAGCAGATGCTGCTCCCGGTGTTGTTCAGCACCGACGAGGTGATGTCCTGCATCCCCTTGTCCCCACCGGAGTCGCGCTTCTGGAGCTTGCCCATGTCGCCGGTGTTCTGGTTGGACGCGAAGGAGCCGAACTTGTTGTCGTTGACGGTCGTGCCGTTGATGAAGTTGGCCTCCGACCACAGGCAGACGTAGCCGCTGGGGCACGACCCGGCCCCGTGGCCGATGTCGTAGACATTGGTGGCGCTCGCGGAGGTCGCCCCGGTCACGATCAAACCGACGGCGGCGGCGGCGCTCAGGCCGAGCTTGGCCAGGTTCCTGGAAAGCTTCATGACGATCCGTTCAGGTCGAAGAGGGGAAGGGGGAAGGGGAAGGGGGAACGCAGGGGTCAGCAGAACTTGAAGGAGCTGATCCTGTCGTTGATCCACGACGGGACCGAGGCCCACTTCTCCCAGGGGCCGATCCTGAACTCCAGGCCGCCGTAGTTGGTGTGCTCGTAGAAGCAGATGCTGCTCCCGGTGTTGTTCACGACCGAGGAGGCCTCGTCCGTCATCCCCTTCCAGCGCCAGAGCTTGCTCTCGAACTTGAACTGCGCCAGGTCCGCGATGTTCTGGTTCGCGCCCACCGCCCCGTAGTCGATCCCGCCCTTCGGGTTGCCCACGATGTAGTTGTTCTCGCTCCACAGGCACACCCAGTTGGCGGGGCACTTGCCGGGGCCGGTCTCGATCGAGGTGAGGATGTCGGCACTCGCACTCGTCGTCGTGGCGGCGAGCACCCCGGCCACCGTGGCGACACCCACGCCGAGCCTCATCGCCGTCTTCCGCAGGTTCATCATGATCTCCTCTGCTGCTCTTCAACTGCCCAGGGGGCGCTCCGGCGTTCCGCTCGCGGAGCAACACCACTGTGGCGGCGAGGGCCCAGCGGAGGCATCAGTCATCCGACTGCATGTGAAGCCGGCGTCGTCGACCTAAGTCGACCCACCGGCGTCCACCGGCGTCCACCGGCATAGGTATCCCCCGCACGGCCATGGGTCGGCGGGGGGAGAAACGCGGGGGCGGGCCCGGCCCCTCGGGGGGCCGGTGGGTGCGCCCTAGGTGTTCTGTCCTGTGAGGCGCCAGGTCTCCACCCGCTTGTCGTATCCGCCGGTGGCGATCCGCGGCTCGCCGTCGACCTGGATCTGGCACAGGGCGCGCACCCAGCCGCAGCCGAACGGCCCCAGGAAGTGCTGGGCGCCGCCCACCGTGCCCACCCGCTCTCCCGTGGTCGGGTCCCAGAGCTTCACGCCCGGCCCGTCGCCGCCGGAGGCCAGCAGGTACCGCTCCCCCACCTCGATCTGGCACAGGGCGTGCAGCCAGCCGAAGTCGTCCTCCATGACGTGGAGTTGCTCCCCGGTGCCCGGGTTCCACAGTCGCACCTTCTCGTCGATGCCGGCCGAAGCGAGCAGGACCTCGTCCGCGGCCCGTATCTGGCACAGGGCCGTCGGCCAGCCGTCGTGGCCCGTCAGCACCCGCACCTGCTCGCCCGTGCCCGGCTCCCACAGCCGTACCGTCCGGTCCCCGTGGGCGGAGGCGAGCAGGTCCCTGCCCTCGGAGCGGACCGCGCACACCGCCATGACCCCGCCGGCGCCGGGCGAGATGACCCGGACCGGCTCGCCCGTGCCCGGTTCCCACAGCCGGAGCGCCTCGTCGTCCCCGCCGGCGGCCAGCAGCACTCCGTCGCCCACCCGCACCTGGCAGACCCCGCGCACGGCGGCCCGCGACCCCTTGAGGACGGACACCTGCCTGCCCGTGCCCGGCTCCCAGAGCCGTACCGTCCGGTCGTCCCCACCGGAGGCCAGCAGGGGCCGGCCGCCGACCTCCACCTCGCACAGGGCGTTCACCCACCCTCCGTGCCCCTTCAGGAAGACGACCAGGTCCCCCGTGTCCGGGTCGCCGACCCTGATCACCCGCTGGGAGCCCGCGAAGGCCAGCAAGGGCCGGTCGCCCACCCGGACCTGGCACACGGCACTGAACCTCGGGGCGAGCGCCTTCAGCACCGCCTTCCTCGCGGCGATCAGAACCACCGCGACCGCCAGGGCGGCGATGAGCGCCTGGACCACCGAGAGCACCCGGAACAGAGCCAGCGCGACGATGACGACCAACAGCAGGCGTATCCGCAGGATCCGGAACACCACGATGTGCAACCCGCGCGGAAGGCCCGCATTGACCGTCGCCACCCCCGCCCCCTTTCGGTGAATCTGATGAGACGTCAAGTGCCGGTAATTCCCTGACACTCAGGCGACCCTAGTGCCCGGGGGAGACACCTGCAGCCGAACTGCGCCCGACGGCACGACCGAGTTCCCGGCCGCCGTCCTGCCGGGAGAGGCCCCGACGCCGACGAGTGCATCGGCCGGGCGCTGGAGCCCGACCTGTGGCCCTCGTGGAGGACATCTCATTTCGGGGAGCCCGCGGGTGCGGACGGGGGCTGCCGCGACCCCGGCGAAGGCGATGAGATGTCCTCCTGAGGCCGGAAGCTACTCCAGCCGGAGCTTGAGCCCGCAGCCGCCGGGCCGGTCGTCGGTGTCGATGCGGATGGTGGGTGAGCTGAAGTTGTCCACGGAGCTGAAGATGCCGTAGTCCGGGCCGGCGTTCCCGCACTGGGCGGGGTCGCCGTCCGAGTAGAAGTTGATTCCCATCTTCATGGTGGAACTCGACAGGGCGAACGTGAGATCGCATCCGCCCGGCCGGTTGTCGGTGTCGATCCGGATGCTGGGGCCGAAGGTCCGGGTCGTCCGGATCGGCACCTGGTGGGTGCCCGGGTTTCCGCACTGGGCGGGATCACCGCCGGGGGTGACCTTGAAGGTGTAGGTGACGGACGAACCTGCCAGTCGATCGTCCGGATCGTAGATACCGAATGCGAGCAGACAGCCGCCGGGGCGGGAGTCGGTGTCGAAGCGGATCGCCTCGGTCACGCCGAAGTCGTCCTTCCACTGTTCGCCCGTTCTTCCACCGCACTGGCCGGGGTCGCCATCGGGGTTGAACTGGACGCCGAGCTGAGGGGCGGTGACCAGTTCGGTGCGGGCCTGGGCGAGGGGTACCGGAACAACGCTGATTGCGGCGGCGGTGGCGGTGGCTGCGGAGAGCAGCAGCACCCTCTGCGTGATGCTCTTCATGGCATCGATTCCCTTCGTACGGAGAGCCGGATCCTGGAGTGCAGGATTCCGGCACCCCGAACACCCCAAACCCGCCGCCGGGGGACAAGGAGGGGCGCATCGCCCGAATGGTCCAGCGGCCGGCATTCCCGCTCGAAACCGAAGTGTCCGAGCACTGTGTGATCATGCAGAGCCCCACGGGTGGAACCACCGAGGGGACCGCGAACTGCCCCGAGTTGACAGGAGCCCACCCGTGATTGGTTTTCTGGAAGACATACGCGGGATCATCGGGCCGCCCAGTGGGCCCGGTGTGCCGGCGGAGTGCTGGCACGGGCTGGAAGCCGAGCTGGGCGTGGAACTGCCGGGAGACTTCAAGACCCTGGCCGAGCACTACGCGCCGATCGAGATCGGCCGGTCGATCTCGCTGAGGGGCCCAGCCGCGCAGGGGTGGGACCTGGGCACGTACATACGGGAGACCGTGGTCGCCTACCAGGACTGCGAGTTCACGGACGAGAACTTCCCCGGATTCCCCGCACCCCTGGGGTTCGGCGCGCCGGACGGCCTGATCCCCATCACGCCGACCGCGCACGGGGAAGCGGTGTTCCTGCTGCGCACCGGCACCGGGTACGGCTGGTGCATCGTGGTCTACGTCGGCCACGACGACGAGTTCTACCTCTGATCTTGGCCAGTGCTCCGCCCTTCAGGGCGGGGGTGAAGGCCATCCTTGGCCCGGAGGCGCGGAGCGCCGGAGTTCGCTGCGCCTCGGGGTAACGATCAGACGGGCCGCTTCTGGTTCTCGATGTACTGCTTGACCACGGTCAGCGGTGCGCCGCCGCAGCTCCCGGCGAAGTAGGAGCCGGACCAGAAGTGTCCGCCCCACAGGTACCGGCGCACGTGCGTGTCGTACTCCTTGCGCAGCAGCCGGGCCGAGACGCCCTTGAGGGAGTTGACCAGCTTGGAGAGCTGGACCTTCGGCGGATAGTGCACCAGGAGGTGCACGTGGTCGTCCTCGCCGTTGAACTGCCTCAGCTCGGCCTCGAAGTCGGCGCATACCTCCCGCATGATCTCTTCGCATCGCGTCAGCATGGCGTCGGTCATTGCCTTGCGTCGGTACTTCGTGACAAAAACCAAGTGGACATGCAGGTTGTAGACGACGTGACGCCCGGTGCGGACATCGGGATTGGGGTTCCATCGTGGTGACATAAACCAAAGGGTATGGTGATTGACATGCAGCTTCGGTACAGCTTCCGCGTGTACCCGAGCGCCGGTCAGCGCATGGAGTTGGCGAGGGCGTTCGGGTGTGCTCGGGTTGTCTTCAACGACGCGCTCCGCGTCCGTGAGACCGCCCGCGCCGCCGGGCTGCCGTTCGTTGCGTCGGGTGAGCTGTCCAAGCAGCTCACCGCCGCGAAGAAGACCCCCGAGCGGGCATGGCTCGCCGAGGTTTCATCGGTCGTGTTGCAGCAGTCCCTCCGGGACCTGGACACCGCCTACCGGAACTTCTTCGACGGCCTCAAGGGCAAGCGCCCGCGCATGGGCGCGCCCCGCTTCAAGTCCAAGAGGGACACCCGTCAGGCGATCCGCTTCACCGCGAACGCCGGGTGGAAGATCACAACCGGGGGAAAGCTCCGGCTTCCCAAGGTCGGCGACGTGGCCGTGAAGTGGTCCCGTTCCCTGCCTTTGACCCCGTCCACGGTGACCGTGGTCAAGGACAGTGCAGGCCGCTACTTCGCCTCGTTCGTGGTCGAGACCGACCCCGAGACGCTGCCGGATACGGACGGCGTGGTCGGCATCGACCTGGGCCTGACCCACTTCGCGATCCTGTCCGACGGCACGAAGATCGAAAGCCCGCGCTTCCTTCGCCGGGCGGAGAAGAGGCTCAAGAAGGCGCAGCGGAACCTGAGCCGGAAGGCGAAGGGATCAGCGAACCGGGCGAAGGCCCAGATCAAGGTTGCCCGCACCCACGCACGGACCGCCGATGCGCGACGCGAGTTCCACCACCAGCTCTCCACCAAGCTGATCCGCGAGAACCAAGCGGTTGCAGTGGAAGACCTTGCGGTCAAGGGCCTCGCCCGCACTCGCATGGCCAAGTCCGTACACGACGCCGGATGGTCGGCCTTCACCGCGATGCTGGAGTACAAGGCCGCTCTGTACGGGCGCGTGTTCCACCGCATCGGACGGTTCGAGCCCACGTCTCAGGTCTGCTCGGCCTGCGGCGTCCAGGACGGCCCCAAGCCCCTCAACGTCCGCGAGTGGACATGTGGAGCCTGCGGGACCGTTCTGGACCGGGACATCAACGCGGCGGTCAACGTCGCCAAGGCCGCCGGACTGGCGGTATCAGCCTGCGGAGCGCGGGTAAGACCGGGACTCGTCCCGGCGCAGCGCGAAGAAACAGGAACCCACTCGAAGCCCCGGCCGGTGACCACCGGCAGGCAGGCGGGAATCTCCGTCCTTTAGGGCGGAGAGGATGTCAACGCTACGACCTGACATTCGCGGAATGGTTCTGCCGGTACCTGCGCGGAGAGGACATGACCGGGCCGAACAGCGGACAGGAGTTCTCGAACCCGATCGAGTTGACGGACTACGGCGTGCTGCCGATGCGGACGGAGCCATTCGGCCCGGTACGGCATTCGTGAGGACTGCACACGCACGGCGACCGGCACCGGTCCTCGGTGAGCCGTCGTGGCGGCAGCAGGGCGACGGGAACCGGAAGCGGCAGCAGCCCTGACCGGAAGAACCCGCAGGCCCGGACCGCACGTTGTGGCGGTCCGGGCCTGCGGGTTCTTGCGGGTGGTGGGGCAGTCACGGGCGGGGCTGGTGACCGCCCGGTTGGCGGGCTCTACTGCCCGGTCAGTGCGCGGGCCCGGGCGGCGCGGCGCAGGGTGTCCAGTTGGTCGACCAGGCCGCGCCGGGTCGCCACGGTGAGGTCCGGGTCGGCGAGGCAGGCCTCGGCCGCCCGTACGGTCCGGTCGGTGGCGGCGAAGGCGGGGAAGGCCGCCGTGGTGAGCACCCGGGCCAGGGCGGGGCCGCGGCGGGCGGCGGCCGGGCCCAGTTCCTTGAAGTAGCGCGTGGTCAGGTCGTCGAGCAGTTCGGCCTGCTCGGGCTGCCACAGTCCCTTGGCGGTGGCGGCGGCCAGGTAGTTGGAGAGCTCGCCGTGGAACAGCGCCTGCCAGGCGGCCTCCTTCGCGGCCTGGTCGGGCAGGGCGGCGCGGCAGCGGGCGGCGCCCTGCTCGCTGGTGTCGCTGGGGTCGGCGGCGAGTTCGGCGGCGATCTCGGGTTCGCCCGCCGCGCCGAGCACGCACAGCCGCGCCAGCAGCTGCCAGCGCAGGTCGGGGTCGAGCTCCGGCCCGCCGGGCACCGTGCCGGCGGCCAGCCAGTCGCGCAGTTCGGCGGCCCCGTTCTCGTCGGCGGCGGTGGCGATCACGCCGCGTACGGCGACCAGGCGCAGGCCGGTGCGGTCCGGCTCGCCCTCGGTGCGCCGCAGCAGGGTGCGGCAGACCCGGGCCAGTTCGGCCAGCGCGGCCGGCCGTTCGGCGGGCGGCACGGCGCAGTCCGCCACGAAGTCGCGGGCGAAGGAGAGCACCGCGTCCACCAGGTGCACCGAGGTCTCGCCGGGCAGGTGGTCGGCGACCAGCCGCAGGTACTCGCCGGGTGCGAGTTCCCCGTCGCGCACCTGGTCGCGGGCGGCGCCCCAGAGCACCGCCCGGGCGAGTTCCTCGGGCACGGCGCCGAGGGAGGAGCGCGCGGTCCGCCAGGAGGCGGGGTCGAGGCGGATCTTGACGTAGCTGAGGTCGGTGTCGTTGAGCAGGGTCAGCTCGGTGCCGTCGGCCGGCGGGTCCAGCGGCACGGCGCCGTCGCCGGGCAGGTCGCCCAGCAGGTGGCCGGGCAGGTCGCCGGGCAGGTCGAGCGGCACGCGCTCGGCGAGTTCCAGGGCGCCGTCGGCGGTGCGCCGGTAGTGGCCCGCGGTCAGCTGGTGCGGGCGCAGCGCGCCGTCGGCGGAGGTGTGCTCGATGCGGCCGTCGGTCACCCGCAGGGTGTCGACGCCGCTGGTGCGCAGCCAGCGGTCGGCCCAGGCGTGGACGTCGCGGCCGCTGGCGGCGGCCAGGGCCCGGAGCAGGTCGTCGAGGGTGGCGTTGCCGAAGGCGTGCGCGTCGAAGTAGTCGTTGACCCCGGCCAGGAAGGTCTCCTCGCCGAGCCAGGCGACGAGTTGGCGCAGGGCGGCGGCGCCCTTGGCGTAGGAGATGCCGTCGAAGTTCTGCAGTGCCTGGGAGGTGTCCTCGACCGTTTCGGGGGCCACCGGGTGGGTGGAGGGGCGCTGGTCGGCGTCGTAGCCCCAGGGCTTGCGGTCGGCGGCGAAGCCGGTCCAGGCGCCGGTGAAGCGGGTGGAGGCGGCGGTGACGCTGTAGGCCATGTACTCGGCGAAGGACTCGTTCAGCCACAGGTCGTCCCACCACTTCATGGTGACCAGGTCGCCGAACCACATGTGCGCCATCTCGTGGATCACCACCATGGCGCGTTCCTCGCGCCTGGTGTCGGTCACGGCGGAGCGGAAGACGTACTCGTCGCGCAGCGTGACGCAGCCCGGGTTCTCCATCGCGCCGGCGTTGAACTCCGGGACGAAGCACTGGTCGTAGCTGTCGAAGGGGTAGCGGTGCCGGAAGACCCGGTGGTAGTGGTCGAAGCCCTGCCGGGTGATCTCCAGCAGTTCGTCGGCGTCGGCGTCCAGGTGGGCGGCGAGCGAGCGGCGGCAGTGCAGGCCGAGCGGGATCCCGTCGTGCTCGGCGCGCACCGAGTGCAGCGGGCCGGCGACGACGGCGAGGAGGTAGCTGCTGATCGCCGGGGTGGGGTCGAACTCCCAGCGGCCGGGCGAGCTCTGGCGGCCCAGGCTGTTGCCGACCACGGTCCACTGCTGCGGCGCGGTGACGGACACCGTGTACCGCGCCTTGAGGTCGGGCTGGTCGAAGGAGGCGAACACCCGGGGGCCGTCGTCGAGGAAGGACTGGGTGTAGGCGTAGTCCTCGCCGTCGGCGGGGTCGGTGAAGCGGTGCATGCCCTCGCCGGTGTGCGAGTAGGCCATGTCGGCTTCGACGGTGAGTTCGTTGTCGGCCGCCAGGTCGGTGAGCGGGAAGCGCCCGTCCCGCAGGGCGGTGACGTCCAGTTCGCGGCCGTTCAGCAGCACCCGGTGGAGTGCGGCCGGTTTGACGTCCACGTAGGTGGCGGCGCCCGGGGTGGTGCAGGCGAAGCGGATGACCGTGGTGGAGCCGAACACCTCCCGGCCGCGGGTCAGGTCGAGGTCGAGGCGGACGGTGCGGACGTCGAGCAGGCGGTGGCGCTCGGCGGCCTCGGTGCGGGTGAGGATGGAGGTATCAGACACAGGGGTCATGCTGCTCCATCGGGCGGGCGGACGGCACCGGTTTTCGGCTCCGGGCGGGCCGGCGGGGGTGGGGGCGGTGCCGGCGTGGGGGATGAGCCCCCCACCCAAACGCAGGGGGGAAAGAGGGAGGGGGGGGGGTGGGGGGGGGGGTTGGGGGGGGGTACAGGGGCGAGGGGTGGGGGGGGGGTGGTGTAGCGTGCTGTGGGGTGGTGAGGA
>NZ_JBHVJT010000019.1:112929-119299 GCF_042798815.1 Kitasatospora sp. NPDC057738
AGAAAAGGGGTTGGGTTTCCTCCGTGGGGGGGAGGGGGGACGCGGTTTTTGGGTTGGGGGGGGGTGGGGGGGGGGGGGGGGGGGCCGGGCGCCCCCCCCCCGCCGCAGGGCGCGGCGGGGCGGGCACGAGGGCGCGGTGGGGCGGGCGGGTGTGCGCGGGGCCCGGTATCAGCCGAGGGGCAGGTCGAGGTGTGCCTCGGTGCCGGTGGTGGAGCCCACGGTCAGGGTGGCGAGGGGCGCGTTGGCGTCGGAGTAGAGCTTGTCCTTGGCGTTGATCACGAGCATGAGCTTGTGGTCGGCCGCGATGTCGTAGGCGGCTGCCTGAAGGTTCCACGACACCTGGACGGCCTGGCCGGCCGTGGCCTCGGTGAGGGTGAGGGGCTCGTGGGTGATGATGCGGGCGGTGCCGTCGGGGGCGAGGTCGAAGAGGTAGGCCACCAGCGTGGCGCTCTTCCCCGCGGGGGTGACGGTCAGCTGGACGCGCGGGATGCCGCGCACGCGCCGGGCTCCGGCGGGGGAGGTCCAGGTGGCGAGGTAGCGGCGGTCGAACTTGCCCGTGGCGTAGGTCTTCGGGTTGCCCTTCCACTCCTGCCGGCCCGTGGTGAGCAGGTCGTCGACGGCCTTGGCCTCGGTGAGCTCGCCGGTGGTGAACGAGGCCTTCCACCCGGCGGCCGGGGCGGTGCCGAGCGTCCCGTCCTGGCCGCCCTTCGCGCCGCCCAGGTACAGCCTCTCGGTGCTCGTGGTCACATCGGCCCAGCTCGCACGGCTTTCGCGGACGGTGGGCTCGAACATCACCTGGCTCTTGACCGGCTCCCAGCCGGGCACCTCGTTGGCGACGCCGAGGACGTGGTGGTCGAGCCAGGCGAGGGCCTCGTCGACGGGGGCGTTCGGGCCGGGGACCGTCAGCCCGGCACCCTCGGGGGCGGCGTGGTCGCCGATCCACAGGTTCAGGTGCTTGGGGACGGTCAGCCGCTCGAAGTGCTCCACGGCCTCGTTGACCGGGAAGAGCGTCTCGTGCCAGGTGTTGGAGTAGAACGTCGGGATGCCGCGGGCGTTGGTCTGGTCGACGTAGGAGGCGGGCGAGCGCTCCTTCCCCCAGGCCACCACCTCGTCCAGGTTGGTGCCGTCGCGGAAGTCCGCGAGAATCTGGCGGGTGGCCGGGTCGAACTTGCGCTCCTCCGGCCCGCCGGTGAACGCGACCAGGGCGTCGACGGCGGCCAGGTGCCGGGTCTCGTTGAGGTACAGCGAATCGGCCAGATCGCCCCAGGTGCTGAGCGCCACCACCGCGTCGACGCGTCCCGCCGGGTCGTGGGCCGCGACCAGCTGGCTGATGCCGGAGCCGTAGGACTCGCCGAGGAAGGCGACGCGGCTCGGGGCGAAGTGCTGCTGCGCGTAGTCGATCACCGTGGAACCGTCGGCCCAGTCGGACGGGCCGGCCACGTCCACGGTGCCACCGGAGGTGAACGGGGCGTCGATGAACCCGCCGCCGGGGATCGGGAAGGTCTGGCCGATGCCGCGCGGGGTGTAGGCGAGTACGTGGTAGCCGCGCAGTGCGAGGCGCAGGTACAGGTAGGTGAAGAGCGTCCAGCCGAGCGGCGTCCACCCGGCCGGCACGATGACCACCGGGCGCGGCTCGTCGGTCTTGAGCCGGATGGTGAACGCGGAGAGCCTCACCCCGTCGTCCGCGGTGATCCTCGGGAGGCCGATGGTCGCCTTCGCCTGGACCTGGGTGACGAGTTCCTGCAGCTCGGCGGGCAGCAGCGGCTGCTCGGCGGAGCCCGCCAGCGTGGCGACAAGGGCCTCGGCCAGGTTGACGGCGTCGGGCGAGAGCTGCGTGCCCGAGGCATAGATGCCGGAATCCTGAAGCTTCGTCAACTGGCTTGCGGTGAAGGGGGTGGGGCCGTCTTCGGAGATGCTCATCTGTGGAACGCCTTTCACGGTGGCTTGGTAGGTCGCGCGCATTCATGATCAATGCGGGCCCCTCCATGTACTGCCATCGCGTGATTCGGTTCACTCGAAGAGGTGACTCAGGATCAAAGATGCTTGACAGGTGGCAGATCGGCGCCGATCTCCCCCGCCAGGGACGTCCGTCGCGGATCGTGCCGACCGTGACAGACCCGGCCACCTCCGCGCTGCCGACGACGAACCGTCTGTGGTGGCTGCGCCCTCCCCCCCCGGCTCGCGCAAGGACGCTCGGCCGAGGAACCTCGGCCGAGCGTCTGACTGCCTCTTCACGGTCTGCCCCTGGCCCGCCGGCCAGGTGTCGCCATGCCCCCGAAACCGCCCCCGTCTCAGATGTCGCCGAACTCGCCGCTGCGGACAGCGGTGACGAACGACATCCAGGCCTCGGCCGGGAAGACGAGCGCTGAGCCGTCGGGGTCCTTCGAGTCACGGACAGGAGCCAGGCCGGGGAAGCCGGGAGCCACCTCGACGCACTGTCCGCCGTTGCCGCTGTAGGAAGACTTGAACCACTGAGCCCCGGACAGATCTACGCCGTCGGTCATGACGCCCCTCTCAGGCTTCGCTGAACTCGCCACTGCGGACAGCCGCGACGAAGGACACCCAGGCCTCGGCCGGGAAGACAAGCGCCGGGCCCTGAGGATCCTTGAAGTCACGGACCCTGCCTGGATGTGCATCATCCACCTCGACACAGTTGCCGCCCTGCTGGCTGTACGTGCTCTTCCGCCACCTGGCGTCGGCCGGGTCGAACTCCATAGCGCTCACAGCCCTTCCGTGCCCTCCCCCGCGCGCACAAAAACGCTCGGCTGGGGCAACCCCCAGCCGAGCGCCCGACTACCTCTTCACAGCCTCGAATCGGACGGCAACCAACCACGTGCCGCCACGTCTCCGGAGACCGCCTCCCGCCTCAGATGTCGCCGAACTCGCCGCTGCGGACAGCGGCAACGAACGACACCCAGGCCTCGGCCGGGAAGACAAGGGCCGGGCCCTGGGGGTCCTTGGAGTCACGGACAGGAGCCAGGCCGGGGAAGCCGGGAGCCACCTCGACGCAAGACCCGCCATTGTTGCTGTAACTGCTCTTGAACCACCGAGCCCCGGACAGATCTACGCCGTCGGCCATGATGCCCCTCTCAGACTTCGCTGAACTCGCCGCTGCGGACAGCGGCAACGAACGACTCCCACGCTTCGATCGGGAAGACGAGCGAAGGCCCCTTCGGGTCCTTGGAGTCTCGGACCGGCATGACACCTGGGCAGCCGTCTGCAACTTCGATGCAGCCTCCCTGCCCGTTGCTGTACGTGCTCTTCCGCCACCTGGCGCCGGCCGGGTCGAGTTCCATAGCGCTCACAGCCCTTCCGTGCCCTCCCCCGCTCACACAAAAACGCTCGGCTGGGGCAACCCCAGCCGAGCGCCTGACTACCTCTTCACAGCCTGGCCCTGGTCAATCGACCACGTGTCGCCATGCCGCTGGCCGCCCCAAAGCGGGCGCTGCCTCCTCCGAGCTCAGGCTCAGACATCGCCGAACTCGCCACTGCGGACAGCCGCGACGAACAACTTCCACGCCTCGGCCGGGAAAACCAGAGCCGGGCCCCTGAGTTCCTTGGAGTCCCGGACAGGAGCCACGCCGGTGAGGCTGGGAGCCACCTCGACACACTGCCCACTACGGCTCGGTAGTGCTGTCGGTCATGACACCTCCACGTGGGCTGGGGCGCTGGCCGTCGGCCAGCCTTGCCCGCAACAGGATGGCTATGCGTCAGTTGACGGTTGAGGTGGGCTTGCCAGAATTGTTGCGGGGGCTACTTGCGTTCATTGTCGCAACTGGGTGGTATGCAAGAGGATGGGTGGACCCCGGCGGCTGATTCGCCAGGGTCCACCCATCCGTCATTCACCCGTTACAGCTGAATCGGGAACTCGCCCGCTTTGACAGCCCCGAGGAAGGCCTGGAACGCCGCGGGGGTGAACTCCAGGACAGGGCCGCGCCGGTGCTGCTTGGTGTCGCGCACCGGGATGGTGCCGGCCGGGGTCACCCCAACCTCGACGCAGTTACCGTTCTCGCTGCTGCTGTAGCTGGACTTGGCCCAGCCGTAGCCGCCCTGGTCGAGGGCGGTGCCGTCGTGCATGGTCATCCTCTCAGTTGTCCCCAACTCGCACTGTTCGTCAGGGTTGCCTGCAAGTATGACCGCGTCGCCTGCGGGTCGAGCGCTTGGGACATCAGCAGCTCGAACTGACGGCTATGGCGGGCGAGCTTTGCCGGTTGATCCTTGAACGTCAGGTCCTGCTCGACGTAGGCCACGCCGTCACCCGGTAGGTCACTGAACAGGTAGACGGCGAACGGCCCAGTGGTTCCCACGTGGTAGCCGGAGCTATCGGTGAGGACCTGGATCGTGATGTTGTCCAACGCGCACACCTCAATCAGGTGCGCGACTTGGGCGCGCATCAGGTCGGCGTCACCGACGCACATCCGCAGCGCGGCCTCGCCGAGAATGAACCAGGCCTTCGGCGGGTCTTCCCCGAAAAGCACCTGCTTGCGCCGCTCCGCGCGCTCAACGGCCTTGTCGATCGGCAGCGGATTGTCATCCTTCCACCGGAACCGGGCGCTGGCGATGACCGCCTCGGTGTAGTCCGCGGTCTGCAACAGGCCCGGGATGATGCTCGGCTCCCAGTTCCTGACGAGCCTGGCGAGCTTCTCGGCCTCGACGAGGGCGCCGAACGAGGGGTGAACGTCGAGCGCCGACCACCAGCCGTGCTCCTTGCTCTCCTTGGCCATCGCCCTGAGGGAGTCGGCGGTGGCCTGGTCCAGGTTGAACTGCGTGACCCATGAGTTCACATCGTGGACCTTGATGATGTTCCGGCCGGTCTCCAGGCGGCGGACGATCGCGGCTGACAGGCCGAGGGCATCGCCGAGCTGTTCCCGGGTGAGCTTGTTGCGCTCGCGGATCCGGCGGAGCCGGCCGCCAAGGAGATGTCGAAGGAACGGCACTCCGGAGGGGCGCTCGTCCTGCTCTTCGTTCGTGGCCTCTTCGTCCATGCCTCACCCCTATCAGCAGTCACTGACGTCTCGTCAAGTCTGCCGCCCACAAGCGATGGGCGCCAGATAGCCGCCACCGTCAATTGACGGTGATGACACATGTTGCAATTCCGTTCCGAGTACGAGACTGTAGCAGCACGCTCACCAAGAGTGGCCAGTTCGGCACTCTTGGTGATCCATCTATCGCCGTGCTCGCCGAGGTTTTCCCATGTGCGAGCCACTGCGACCCGACCGTGGAGTTCGCGCCCGGCACCGACGGGAAGTCGAGCCAAGCGCGCCGCTGCGAACTCTCAAGTCCTCATATATGGAGTCGAGTTGAGCAGGACCCGCATCATGAGCAAGCCCCCGGCCCGCCGGTCGGGTCAGCAGATCTTCGCCCTGCGCGAGAACCCCGACGGATCGGGCGACCTGCTCGTCCTCCTCGTCGACCCCGTCTACATGGACGGCCTGATCCTCCCCGGCGGCAGCGCCGAGCAGGACGAGCTCCCCCACCTCGCGGCCCGCCGGCACCTCGAAACCGAGACCGGCCTCGCCCTTCCCCTCCGCACCGTCCTCACCATCGACTACATGCCCGCCGCCGAGTTCCCCGAGGGCCTCAACCTCGTCTACGCGGGCGGGATGCTCACAGCCCAGCAGGCCAACGCCGTGACCCACCACCAGCCCCCGGAAGAACTCCGCGCCCTCCACTGGGTCCCCCGTCACCAGCTTCGCGACCTCATGGCCGACGATCAGTGCCGCCGTGTCGAGGACGCCTGGGACGCCTGGGAGCACGGCGACGGCCTCCCCCTCCTCGTCCGGGGCGTCCCGGTCCCGGTCGGCTGACCAAGCGCCCGGCCCGACAGCACCATCCCAGGGCCGGACCTCCGTGAGCACGGTCCGGCCCCTCCTTCAGCAGCACGCGTTCAACCCCTTGAGGTACTCCCCCATGCTCAAAACCCACCGCCGTCCCCGCATGTTCGTCGCGCGCCTCGACTCCCGTACCGAGTCCACGCCGCTGGCCAGGTACTTGCTCCGGGCCTACCTCTCCGGGCTGCCCTCCGGCGACCGGTACGCCGACACCGCCGAACTATTGCTCGGCGAACTCTTCGCCAACGCCGTCCAGCACTCCGACGCCCCCGACGACTGCCACATCGAGGTCCGCTTCACCGTCACCGGCTCCCGCCTGCGCCTCGAAGTCCACGACGCCGGCACCGACCACCCCACCCTCCACACCCCGACCCCCGACGACGAACACGGCCGCGGCCTGCTCCTCGTCAACAAGTTGGCCGAACGCTGGGGCTGCACCTCCCTCCCCGGCGGCATCGGCAAGTACGTCTGGGCCCACATCGCCCCCACCCCCGGCCCCGCCCTCGTCACCGCCTGAAAGCACCAACTCCCATGCACCT
>NZ_JBHVJT010000020.1:0-2795 GCF_042798815.1 Kitasatospora sp. NPDC057738
CGCGTCAGATTTGAAGAAGAGACAGGAGGTGGACGAACCAACCGCGACCGTACCGGAGTTCGGGTTCACGGCGACCGAGAAGTCGTTGCCGGGCTGGGTGCCGGTGACGTTCAGGGTGAAGGTGCCGGTGTGGCTGCCGGAGGCCGCCGAGCCGGTCACCGTGATCGGGTAACTCCCGGGCGTCACGCCGGAGATGGTGCTGATGTTGAGCGTGGCGCTGTTGCCGGCGGTGACGCTGCCGGGGGTGACGGTGGCGGTGACGCCGGCCGGGGCTCCGCTGACCGTGAGGTTGACGCTCTGCGCCGAGCCCGCCGTCACGGCCGTTGCGACGGTCGCCGAGGTGGACGAACCGGCGGCGACGGTGGCGGAGTTCGGGCTGACCGACACCGAGAAGTCGTTGTTCACCGTCGAGCCGCTGGTGAACGGCGCGAAGATGTGGCTGAAGTCCCAGGTGTTCTGGGTGATCCCGGAGCAGTTGTCGTTCCCGGCCGTTCCCGGGCAGCCGCCGTTGTCGCGCTGGAGCGCCCAGAAGGACAGCGTGTTGATGCCCTTGGCGACCGCCCAGTTGTACACGGTGTTGGCGTTGGCCAGGGTGAAGGTCTCGGCCGGGCCGAAGTCGTCGACACCGATCATCTCGATGATCCCGATCGAACCCCACAGCTGGGCGGGGGTCTTGGACGGGTAGAGCTTGGCGAGCTGGTTGTAGAGGCCCTGCGCGGAGGTCTGGGTGTCGGCCGCCATGTCGTGGGTGGCGTTGTCGTAGTAGTCGAAGGTCATCATGTTGACGACGTCGATCCGCGCGTTGTTGCTGACCGCGTTCCGCAGCACCGCGAGGCCGCTGTCGGCCAGTCCGGAGGGGGTGGTCGGCAGCGTGTAGGAGAACTGGATGGTCCGGCCCTTGGTGGCCGCCCAGTCCTGGACGAGCTTGATCGCCTTGTTGCGGCGGTCGATCCCGCCGCTGTTGGTGAGCGAGTTGTCCTCGATGTCGAGGTCGATCCGGCTGACGTCGTAGGTGGTGATCACGTTCTCGAAAGCGGCCGCGATCTGGTTGACGTCGGTGCAGCTGTCGGCCAGCTCGGTGCCGGTGTTGTCGGCGGTGTAGCCGCCGAAGGACGGAATCACGTCCCCGCCGTTGGCGCGGATGGTCGCGATGTCGGCGCCGAAGGTGGAGGAGGACACCGGCTTGGAGGTGTCGCCGTTCCAGTACGGCGTGCAGGAGCCCTTGGTGGCGGCCTGGAGGAACGCCATGGTCAGGTGCTTGGCGCCGGACTGGGCGGCCAGCTGGGCCGGGCTCTGGCCGGTCCAGGACTCGAAGTAGGGGGCGAAGACCCGGCTGGGGAGCGGGGTGGCGGCCTGGGCGGAGCTCGTCCCGGCGGCGACCAGGCCGGCCGAGGCGGCGAGTGTGGCGCAGGCCGTCAACACGGCCTGGACTGTTCTGCGAAGGCGCATGGATTCTCCAACAGACTTGGTGGGGCATGACGTTGGGGAGGTGCGGTCGGTCCGGGCGGGGCGGCCGAGTGAGGTCGGCCGCGATCCCGGGACCGGGGCGGGTATCGGGAGTGCGGGCGTGCGAACGCCCACCGGCTCGCGCGGACGCGGGCGGCGTGCGCATGCGCGCCGTACGGAGCGGGGGTGGAGTGGAGCATGGCAGGGCAGTGCCTCAGCCGCCGGTGGTCACACCCCCACAGTGCATCCCGGTCGGATCGACATGCTTATGTTTGGACTAGACCACTGGTCTGTCAAGAGACCTAACAGTTCGTCAGCACACGGTCCGCGTGATGAAAGGGGGTGGGAGGGGGCCGGTGCCGGTGCCGGTGCTGGGGTCGGTGCCGGTGTCGGCGAGAGGCCCCGTAACGAGAAGACCGTGGCCGCGCACCCGGAAGGGGGCGCGGCCACGGCAGCCCGGCGCTCAGGACACCGGGCGGTTCATGGTGTCGCGGATCCGTGGACCTGTCGGCCCGGATCGGTGGCTTGGACCAGGATCAGTGGCCGGAGTCAGCGGGACGGCGGGCAGAGCGTGGCGAGCAGCGCCTCGTTGATCTTCGCGGCGGTGTCCGGGCCGAAGCCCTGCGGGTGGTCGGCGGAGGTGAAGCGCTGGTTGGCCAGGTCGACCAGCTTCTGCTTGTCCTTGGGGAACTGGTACATCGACTGGCACTGGTTGCGCGCCCGGTCCACGGCCTGGTCCGGCTTGCCGCCGACGATCGCCGGGTCGATCGCGTCCAGCGCGGACACCAGCTTGGTCGCCAGGTCGGTGCCCGGCTTGGCGGGCAGCCCGGCGTCGGTGGGCGGGGCGGGCTTGGCCGGTGCGGGGGCTCCCGAGGCACCGGCGTCGGGGGCGGGAGCGCCGGTGGCGCCGTCGGCCGTGGGGGTGGCCGAGCCGGGCGCGGGAGCCGCCGGTGTGGTGGCGGCGTCGGAGGGCGCGGGGGTCGATGCGGCGGAGGCGGTGGGGGAGCCGGCCGCGGAGGTGGCCGAGCCCGAGCCCGAGCCCGATCCGGAGCTGGAGCAGGCTGCGAGGCTCACCGCGGCGAGTGCCGTGAGGGTGGCGGCGAGGAGACGAGTGCGCATGGCGCCCAGAGTGTCATGTTCGCGGCATGGAAGGGAAGGTGTCTCCGGTGGCTCAGGAGGATCGCCGGAACGGCGGGCGGGGGGGGGGGGGGGGAAGACCCCCCCCTCCCTTCCTCCTCTCCCCTCTCCTTCCCCCCCCCCTCCTCCCCCCCCTCCCCCCCCCCCCAGACAACGCCCCCACCCCCCCAACCATAACCCCCACCACCCAGCACCCCCCCGCCCCAGAAACC